>JBCCJE010000057.1:0-12632 GCA_039027925.1 Bacteroidota bacterium | reverse complement strand
TTGGTGCTCGTTGCGCTCATGTCCGTCGAGATCTTTCTCAACTTTAAATCTTTGCTTTAAAAAAAATAGGAAATAAGAACAAAGACGACAACCATAGATTACAAATTATTTTTATAGCTATTGGTTTTATTTTCTTATTATTGCAGGGCTAAATCCTTTGATAAAAAGATACTGCTATCAGCGTTTTACCACAAAAATCCACTTATCAATTGAATATGAAAAAATTGACATTTTTACTTATCGCCGTGTGCGTCGCTCTGACCTCTGCTGTCATTGCGCAAGACAAAAATGAAAACGACTTGTACAGCCTTCAGCGGGTTCACGAAATCAGAATTGTATTTTCCCAAGATAATTGGGCGAGTGTTTTGGATTCGCTCCGATTCAATGGAGATGGATTACTAACAGGCGAGGTAAGTATTGATGGACAAAAATACAACGGTGCTGGAGTGCGATACCGAGGGAGTAAATCTTTTCGAGTAGGTAATAAAAGAAATGCGCTCCACATCAAATTAAACTACCAAAACGAAAATCAAAACCATCAAGGCTACAAAACCCTAAAGTTATCCAACGCCCTCCGAGATCCGAGTATGGTCAGGGAAGTGCTAGGCTACGAAATAGCTGGAAAATATATGGATGCTCCCCGTGCCAGCTACACGAGGGTTCACGTGAATGATCAGTACTATGGTTTGTTCGTAAATGTGGAAGCGGTGGATGCAGTTTTTTTAAATAAAAAATTTGGCTCGAGCGAAAATACGTTCGTAAAATGTTCCCCTAGCTCAGACGAAAAAGCACCCAGCGGATGTAAGCAGAATATATACGCTTCGCTCGAATTTGAAACCAATCTCGAATGCTACAAAAATAACTACGAGCTAAAATCAGCAACGGGTTGGGAGGACTTGATGAACCTAACCAAGACCTTACACAAAAATCCAAAAGACATCGAAAGCATCTTGGAAGTGGACAAAACCCTGTGGATGCTAGCATTCAATAATGTCATCGTTAACCTGAGTAGCTACAGCGGACAGCACAGTCAAAATTTTTATTTGTACAAAAATAACCAAGGGAGATTTGTTCCGATCATTTGGGACTTGAACTTATCTTTTGGCAGCTACAAAAATACGGGGGAAGGGTCTGATTTGAATTTTAAAAATTTAGTCAAACTCGATCCCCTGATCCACGCCGACAATCCTTACAAACCACTCATCAGTCAACTGCTACAAAATGAGGTTTACAAAAAAATGTACCTCTCGCACATCCGTACCATTCTCTACGATAACTTCATGGACAATGGCTACGAGCAGCGAGCAAAAAAATTGCAACAACTCATCTACCAAGCCTTTTATAATGATCCAAATAAAACCTACACCGTAGGAGATTTTGAGCGCAGCCTGTATTCCACCATTGGAAGGAGAAGCAAAATACCGGGCATCTACTCCCTGATGAATAAGCGCGCCAAGTATCTGAGGAAAAATAGTAACCTAAAAGTATTTCCTCCCGAAGTAGCCGAGGTAAATGTTTTGAAAAGAAAGCAGTACTCCACCGAGCAAGTCACCGATTACAAAATCCAAGTAAAGACCACTAACAAAGCAAAGCAGGTCAAGGTATTTTATCGTTTCCAACCAGCAGAAGAGTTTCGGATGGCGTACCTGAAGGACGATGGCAATAGCAACGATGAGCAAGCCAACGACGAAATCTTTGGGGGTACAATAGCGAGCAACGGTAACGGCAATCTCGAATACTACATCGTAGCGGAGAATGCTATGTCTCTGAGTTTTGATCCACCTAATTATATGTTTGAAAAACATCAGGTATCCTTGGAGCAACTCAATAACTGAGAAAGCGATAGGGGTATTTATATTAGAAAACAATCTTCAACTGAAAATCATGAATAGAATTGTGACATTGGACGAATTTATCATTCGAAGTGAAAAAACAAACGTGGATGCCACGGGAGAACTTACTGGACTCCTACGTGACATTGGAGTAGCTGCCAAAATCGTGAATCGGGAAGTCAACAAAGCGGGGCTGGTCAACATTTTGGGCGTGGATGGCTCTGCCAACGCCAGCGGCGACGAAGTACAAAAACTCGATATGTACGCCAACGAAAAGCTGATCGAGTGCCTACAAAATAGCGGAGAGTGTTGCGGTATTGCCTCCGAAGAAAACGAAAGTTTTATTCCCATTCCTGCTCTCGCTAGCAAAAACGCAAAATACGTCGTTCTGTTCGATCCATTGGATGGCTCCTCCAACATTGATGTCAATGCTTCGGTAGGGACTATTTTTTCTATTTGTAGGAGAAAAAGCAACGTAAAAAAACCCGTTAATCTTCAAGACTTTTTGCACCGAGGAGTAGATCAAGTAGCGGCAGGATACGTTATTTATGGAACCTCTACCATTCTGGTTTACACTACGGGGGATGGCGTAAATGGATTTACCCTAGACCCTTCCATCGGAGAATTTTGTCTTTCTCATCGGGATATTAAAATTCCAGCTAGGGGTCAATATTATTCAGTCAACCAAGGCTACTACTTGAAGTTTGATTTAGAAATGCGACGATACATTGACTACTGCTCGGATTTGAATTTAAGATTGAGGTACATCGGCTCAATGGTCTCTGACATCCACCGGATTTTATTTCAGGGCGGCATTTTTCTCTACCCGAATACGAGAAAATATCCACGCGGAAAGTTGAGGTTATTGTACGAATGTAATCCGCTATCCTTCATCGTGGAACAAGCCGGCGGTAAAGCGATCAATTCCTCGCTAGAGCGAATCATGGAAATGAAACCCGTAGAACTACACCAACGTACGAGCATTGTTATAGGATCACCCGATATGGTGGACGAGATGAAAGCCTTCGTAGAAAGGTACAGTGCTCAGCCCAGTTAGCCTTGCGGTATGGAAAAATATATCCCTGTCGGGTTCACTAGAAAATGCCACGGTGTCAAGGGCGAATTGAAAGTTCAAGTCGAAGAAGAATACCTAGAAGATTTTCTTAAATCCTCTACAGTTTTCTTTTTTACTAAAGGTAAACACCTTCCTTATTTTGTGGAAAAAGTAAGAATCGGCAACGACACTATTTTAAAATTAGAAGAAGTAGATTCCAAAGAATCAGCGCAACCACTTACCTCCAAGGAGATGTACCTGCAACCTCACCAAATCCTAAACGATGATGATCGGGAAATCATACTAGAAGACGAATTGGTTTTTGAAAAATTCGTCGGTCACACGATCATTGATGCAGCACTAGGAGACATCGGAAAAATAGAAGCAATAATAGCATATCCTCAGCAAGAGATGGCCGTGATTCTTCGGGACGAAAAAGAAGTATTGATTCCGCTCCACGAAGATTTGATCCAAAACATTGATGAAGAAAAACAATGTATTTACATGGACTTACCAGAAGGGATTTTGGAAATCTAGCAAGCTGTGAAGTAGCACAAAAAATAATGTGACCATTCAGAAGAGAAACAAGTCGAGCCTCAGTTTCATCGTTCGATTTTCTCTCTTCCCACAATAAAACGAAGTGAAATGATTTCTCTTCTCGCTTCTGCCCAACCACCACAGAGTAAGCACCAAGACTAGCCAGCAGTATCCATCATCAAAAAGGCCTTTAAAAAACCATCAATATCTCCATCCAAAACAGCGTCCGTATTATTATTTTGAAAATTCGAACGATGGTCTTTCACTCTCCGATCATCCAAAACGTAGCTACGAATTTGCGACCCCCACTCGTTGGCCATTTTGCCAGCTTCTACTTTATTTTTCTCCGCCGCTCGTTTTTGTATTTCCACTTCGTAAAGGCGGGATTTGAGCATTTGTATCGCTTTGTCTCGGTTCAGGTGCTGCGACCGTTCTTCCTGACATTCCGCTACAATTCCCGAAGGCAGGTGTCGAACCCGAACCGCAGATTCCGTCTTGTTCACGTGCTGCCCCCCTGCCCCACTCGCACGGAAGGTGTCCCACTCCAAGTCCGCAGGATTGACTTCTATCTCGATACGATCATCAACCATGGGATGCACAAAAACGGAAGCAAAGGAAGTCATACGTTTGCCCTGTGCATTAAAAGGACTGATTCGAACCAAGCGATGAACTCCGTTTTCTCCTTTTAACAACCCGTAGGCAAAGTCTCCATTAATTTCAATTTCTACACTTCGAATACCCGCTACGTCACCGTCTGCGCGATTGAGTTCTTTGTACTTGTAGCCATTTTTATCTGCCCACATCGTGTACATACGGAGTAACATTTCTGACCAATCACAACTCTCCGTGCCGCCCGCCCCAGCGTTGATTTCGAGATAACAACTCAACTCATCTTCCTCTTTGTTCAGGGTCGAACGAAATTCCAAGTCGTCAATTTTGTCTAATGCTTTTTGGTATTGGGCATCGAGTTCCTCCTCGGTGGCTTCCTCCATTTGGTAAAATTCATAGAGCACCTCCAGCTCTTCCAACTCGTTTTTAGTTTGGTTAAATTTTTCCACCCAATTCTTGTGACCTTTCAGCGTTTTGATGACACCTTCGGCGTATTTTGGATCATTCCAAAAGTTAGGGTCTAAGGTGAGTTGCTCCTTATCTTTAATTTCTAATAGTCGGTGATCAACGTCAAAGATACCTCCTTAACACACTCAACCGATCCTCCAAAGTTTTATACTGATCTTGAGTCATAATTTTACAACAATACTTTTACGTATTATTTTTTTTAGTTAAAAAATTAAATCGCCACAAAAATAGGAAAATATTTTTTGGCAATAGCTATCTAATCAAGATGTACCCACTACCTCCTAATCCGCATCTACCACTTCCACGTAAAAAACTAAATCCGAGCGAATGGGAATGTGCGGCGGTCGGCCCATCACACCGTAAGCTAACTGAAACGGCACGAACAACGTCGCCTTCGAGCCAATGGGAAGTTTAGAGATACCTTCGTCCCAGCCTTTGATGACCCTTCCCATGCCCAAGGGAAATTTGATGGGTTTGCCCGACTCAAACGAAGAATCGAACATCGTCCCGTCCATCAAAAACCCCGCATAGTGTACCTCTACTTTTTTGGTGGGATTGGGTAGTCTTCCGTTTCCTTTTTCGTGAATTAAATACTTTAAACCAGATTGAGTATATTCCAAATCATCGTCTAGTTCGTCGGCTTCGTATTTTTTGATATTCGCCTTAGCCATTTTTTCAATTTCAGACTTTCGAGCCTTTGCGTCTTTTACTGCCTGTTTTTGTGCTAGTTGATCTTTCAGTTTTCTAATAACGTATTCACCGGGGGTGATAACATCCAAAATCTTGATCCGATACCTAATGGTGTCCTCTCGCCCTAGATCTTGGGGCAACTCTTTGGCTTCTTCCAGCAGTTGATCCATCTGTAGGCTATCTCCTATTCCTCCCATCAGTAAAGCCACGTAGTTACCGGGCGGAGGACTAATCACTTTTGTCCTCGGTGGAAGTATGGCATTGACGGGTTGGTCAGAAGAAAAAACAAGCATATCATTGGTGTAGTGATACTCGTTAAAGATGACTCTATCACCGGGTTGTGCTACCACGTTTCCCGTCTGACGAAAAATTTCGAAAGGATAATTATCTACCGTTCTACCTTTTTTTTTTCGAATAATTTTTTCTTTTGGAATCACTTCTAACAATGTAACTACATATTTCAATTCATCTTCAGTTTTGTACCCCTGAGGTAGGTTTTGGAGACCTTCCAGTTTCTGTACTACGGTGACGCTATCACCAGGAGACATTTTAAAAAGGATTTCGTAATTGGGTGGCAATGGGCGGGTGAGTATGGCCTCCGGTGGCAAGATAATTTCTTTCAGTCCGTACTCATCGGTCGAAGCAATCAATTCCTCATTGTGAAATACATCTTCTCTAAATATGACTTGATCTCCCACCTGCGGCGTCAGCCCTTCTTCGTCAACGTGAAAGACGTAGGAATATTCGGATTCAGTTGTCCCGTCGTAGGGTTGGCAAGAGATAAAAAATAAAATTAGTAAGCCTACCCCTAGCAGTCCCTGAGAGAACGACAGCGATAACTTTTTCTTCGGAAGGCTCAACTTTTCTTTCATTTTAAAATCAAGATTAAGTAAAGATAGGTCATTAGAACGTTCTCCGATTTCCCTTCAAATAGCAGGGCAGCAAAGTGCACTCACAACCTATCCAGTTGCTCTTTGTACTCTGGCAGCAATCGCTTAAACTTATTCACCGTGGCGCTCAAACTCGAATAAGACGCTCCACCCGAAGCATTTTTGTGTCCACCGCCGCGGAAGTGTTTTCGACAAATTTCTTGTACCGAAAAATCGCCCTTGGATCGCATAGATATTTTTACAATGGTAGGCTGCTCGTGAATGAACACCGCTACTTTTACATTTTTTAACATCAACAAATAATTCACGATTCCTTCGGTATCACCCCGCTGAATATCAAAAAACTCGTAGTCTTTTTTAGTGAGGGTAAAAATCCCAGTTTTGTACTCTGGCAAAATTTCCATACGATTGTCCAGCACGTGCCCCAATAGCCGTAGCTGCTTCTCCGTCAGACTATTAAAGATCACATCTTGCAAGGTGTAATCATCTACCCCCCTTTCCAACAAATCCGCTACAATCCGAAATAACTTAGGGGAAGTACTGTATTTAAAAGAACCCGTATCGGTCAAGATACCCGTCATCAGGCACTCCCCAATGAGTACGTCAATATTTTTTTTCTCCCCCAACAAACCTATAAAATCGTAAATCAACTCACAAGTAGAGCTCGCCGTCGTATCGGAAAGTACGAAGTCCGCAAAATTTTCGGGATAAAGATGATGATCTATCAACACTTTTTTGCAAGGCAACGGTGCGATAACCTCTCCCATTTTATCCACCCGCTCCAACGCATTATAATCCAAAGAAAAAATGAGGTCTGCTTTTTTCAAGACGTAGTTGGCATCGTCGGGTTCAATATCGTGGATTAGGATTTCCTTAGCATCGGGCATCCAAGCGAAGTTATCGGGATATTCGGAGGGAAAAATTACCGTGACGGTATGCCCTTGTCTTTTCAGAAAATGGTACGTCGCCAAAGACGACCCAATGGCGTCTCCGTCGGGATTGCGATGAGAGGTAATCGCAATATCTTTGGGGGTTGATAGCAGAGATTTTAATTCTAAGATATTCTCCATAGAGGTAAAAAATTGAGACTGCGAAATTGATAATTTTTAGTGATTTAATTATACTTTTGCACCGTTTTTTTGAAACGGACGTTGGTTACACTAACCACATCACTTTCGCTCAAAAACTTTAAATCATCATCACTTTTTAATTTTAACCTAAATAAAATTATGGCAGGTAAAATCACTTTTACTATGATTAAGCCCGATGCAGTAGCGGCGGGTCATACGGGTGCTATCTTAGCACAAATTAACAAAGCAGGTTTCCGAATTGTTGCAATGAAAAAGAAACAACTCACAACGGCGGCGGCTCAAGCATTTTACAAAGTTCACAAAAAAAGACCCTTCTACGATGAGTTGGTAACGTTTATGACTAGCGGCCCTATCGTTGCTGCTGTTTTGGAAAAAGAAAATGCGGTAGAAGATTTTAGAACCTTGATCGGAAGTACGAATCCAAAAGAAGCGGCTAAAGGCACTATTCGTCAAAAATTTGCTAAAAGCATTGGAGAAAATGCCATCCACGGCGCTGACTCTGATAGAAATGCTAAGCGAGAAGCAGCTTTCCACTTTGCGTCGTCGGAGATGTTTTGAGGTAGCACTACCCTAGTCTTTGAAGAGGAGTTTCCCCAGTTACTGATGGGAAACTCTCCTTCTCAAATTAGTAAAAACTCCTTCTCATAAAATTAGAAACTAGAAAAACCTCCCTTCACGAATCGGCAAAACTCTACTTTCAGGGGGCAGGAGTTTATATCCCCCTTCGCTCCACCTCCCTCATAATCATTTCGTACTCTCTACTCATGTCCCCGCTCACCGCCGTATTCTCTTTAGCTCTTCGGACGAGGTAGGGAAATACCTCCTTGACCTGACCGTACACCACGTACTTCGCAGTGTTATAGCCAGCGGCAGCAAGGTTAAAAGTAAGGTTGTCGCTCATACCGTACAGTTGGCAAAAATTAAGGTGAGGATGATCTTTAGGAATGCCTTTTTCGTGGATAATCTGAGCTTGTAACCGACAGCTTTCGGCATTGTGGGTAGCAGCACAGGAGGCAATTTTTTTGTAATTATCCACACAAAAACGAATGGCTACGTTGTACGCATCATCCGTAGCTTGTTTGTTAGGTTGCATGGGAGTAGGATAGCCTATTTCTTTGGCGCGGTTGTTCTCCTTTTCCATGTAGGCACCTCTGACTAATTTTGCTCCCAGCAGATAGCCTTCCGCCTCCGCTTGGTTAAAAGAATTAATCAAAAACTGCAGCCGATCATGTCGGTACATTTGGAAAGTATTGTAAACGACTACTCGCTCCCGATTGTAACGACGCATCATCAAACTCACCAGATGATCAATGGGTTCTTGAATCCAACTTTCCTCGGCATCTACCATGACCGCTACCCCATTTTTTTGCGCAGCGTAACAAATAGCGTCCAATCGTTTTAGGACATTGCGATACTCGAATACAATATTTTTGGATAAGCCACTTCTGTTTTTTTGAATCGTCTCTAACAATCCAAAGCGGGCGATACCAGTCACTTTTGTACTAATCACGGGAGTACTCGCATTGGCAGCAGCAAATTCAATAGCCCGGATATTCTCGTTCATAGTTCTGTTGAAATCATGTTCCGTTTCTTTCGCCTCTGCGCCGTAATCCAAGACAGTTTGAATGTTGTGCTCGTACAATTTTTCGATGGATGCCGTACATTCTAACAATGTTCTTCCGCCCACAAATTGTTCAAACATCGTTTCCCTCACAATACTTTGGGTAAAAGGAACACGCAACTTCATGGCCAGCATACCCAAATCTGACAAAGGATTCACTAACCAACTTTTATTCATCAGGCTAAAAAGCCAAGCTGCTTTTTTTAGTGCTCGGTCGGACTTATAGCTAAAAGCAATTTCCGTATTAGAAAAATCCAACCTTGGCATAGGTAATTTTCTCTCTTGAGTTTTACTTTCTGTGGATTTCATAGGTATCTAAAATTTAAAGTTAAAACAGTTAGGTTGTTCTCCTTCATTCATAATCCCCCAAGGCTTCGGGGCAGGCATAATTCATAATCTATAATCATAAATCCATAATCATAAATTCTCCTCATTCCAAATCTCCCAAGCCCTTTCCGCTTGCAAATGTAGCATCTCCAAACCATTCCTAACGGCAACTCCTTTCGCTGCTCCTTTTTGCAAAAACATAGTTTTCTCTGGGTTGTAAACTAGATCGTAAAGGTAGTACTTGTTGTTCAATCGGTAGTACGGAAGATCGGGAAAAGTATCTACGGTAGGTAACATCCCCAAAGGCGTCGTGTTCACGATAAGTTGGCATTCCTCAAAAATTTCACTATCCAAATCTGCGTAAGTTAGGTCTCCTTTCTTAGGATTGCGAGAGACCAAAATTGGATGGATACCCATTTTCTTCAAAACGAATACGACAGCTTTAGCGGCGCCACCTGTCCCTAGCACAAGAGCGTGCGCAATTTTTTTTTCTCCTAAAAAATCACATAAGGATTTTTCAAATCCGTAAGTATCTGTGTTATAACCTTTTAGTTTGCCTTCCTGAATTTTGATCGTATTGACTGCGCCAACCTCAGCCGCTTCCTCGGATACTTCATCCAAAAAAGGAATGACTTGCTCTTTGTAAGGGATCGTTACATTTAGTCCTACTAAATTTGGATGAGATTGGAGGAGTTCAGGAAATGATTCTATCTGCTCCAAAGGCGAAAGGGTATATTCGTGGTTGGAGATACCTTCTTTTTCAAATTTTTCGGAGAAATATTTCCTCGAAAAAGAATGAGACAGTGGATAACCAATCAAAGTAAATAGGCGTTTTTTTGGTTGCAATTGGTAGAGGATTTTTGAGCCTTAGCTCCGTTAAAACTAAGGGCGAGGTAAATTTATAAATCCCTCACAAGTTAGAAGAATTTCTATATTTGCAAAAAAAATTTAAACCCATAAAATTAACGATACTTATGTCAGTAGCAACCCTCGAACCTACCGCTCTTTGGAAAAATTTTGCTGATCTTAATGCTGTACCTAGAGCTTCCAAGAAAGAAGAACGAGTCATTTCCTTTGCCAAAAGTTTTGGAGAAAAACTAGGCTTAGCGACCTATGTGGATGAGGTAGGCAACGTCATCATCAAAAAACCCGCAACGGCTGGTATGGAAAATCGAACAACCGTAGTGATGCAAAGTCATCTGGACATGGTTCACCAAAAAAATGCAGATACTGATTTTGATTTTGCTACGGAAGGGATTCGGATGTTGGTAGAAAACGATTGGGTGCACGCCGACGGTACAACGCTCGGTGCAGACAACGGTATCGGCGTAGCGGCCATCATGGGCATTTTGGAATCTACGGATATTCCTCATCCTCCCATCGAAGCACTATTTACCATAGACGAGGAAACGGGTATGACTGGCGCAATGGGTCTGAAAGGTGGTCTTTTGAGCGGAAAAATTATGCTAAACCTCGATACGGAGGACGACCACGAATTGACGATTGGATGCGCCGGCGGCATTGACGTGACGGCTTCGGGCAATTATGAAATTCAAAAATTGGATACTCCACAAAATGCTTGGAAGGTGAGTGTTACGGGTCTGACGGGAGGACACTCCGGTATGGATATTCATCTCGGTAGAGGGAATGCTAACAAATTGATGAATCGCTTTTTGGTAGCAGCGACCGAAAATTTAGGTATCCGCATTCACGCCATTGATGGCGGTGGACTCAGAAATGCCATTCCGCGAGAATCATTTTCAATCATCGTTCTTTCCCCAGAGAATGAAAGTGGGCTTGAAGAACTTGTCGGTAAATTCAATGGTATTTTCAAAAAAGAATACCAAACAACTGATTCTAATATCCAATTGACTATTGAAAAACAAGATTCCGTAAATGAAGTGTTACATCGATATTTTCAGGATCAATTGCTTCGCTGTATTTACGCCTGCCCCAATGGTATTTATAGGATGAGCCCCGATATTGAGGACTTAGTACAAACCTCCAATAATCTGGCTAGGGTAGCAGTCAACAATGGAACTTACAGCATCCTCTGCCTGACAAGAAGCTCCGTGGATTCCGAAAAAATGGACGAAGCGCAGGCGATTACTAGCACTTTCGAACTGATGGGTGCCAATGTCTCCTACAGCGGAAGCTACCCCGGTTGGACACCTCAACCCGAATCTGCCATTGTAAAATTGATGACCGAGATTTACGAAGAAATGTTTGCGGGACATCCCGATGTCAATGCTTGTCACGCAGGATTGGAATGTGGCATATTGGGCACTCACTACCCCGATATGGAAATGATTTCTTTTGGGCCAAATATTCGTGGAGCGCACTCGCCCGATGAAAAAGTTCAAATTAGTTCTGTTCAGAAATTTTGGAAATATCTGTTGGAGACATTGAAGCGGATTCCTTAAAATTATCGCACACCAATAATTTTATTTGATTGGTAATGAAAATACCTAAAATTATTCTCATTAAACGAATAGAGAATTATCATACCCATCATTCAGGGGTGGAATGTCATCAACTTAGTGGCAGCCTGAGAGGATAGTTTCAAAATTCCCCTCGTAGTTTTCTTTAAGGTTATTAAACCCACGGTGGAAATTTGACCTTTGCCTACGCAAAATCATTGTTATACCTACCGACTGACAGGTGTCGTCCCTCTGGGACTACCGAGGCTTTGGGACTGTCTAGAGAGCACCAGAGGTGCGGCATATCGGTAGAAATCAACAATACATTTACAAAACGCCAAAGTCCCAGAGGGACGGCACCTCTTAGAATGAAGGGTTGCTAAATATTAATTTTTAACTTACGGGGCTGAATTATCATACCCATATCTATGGGTGGAATTTCGTCAACTTAGTGGCAGTCTGCAGGGTAATTTCAAAATTCCCCCTCGCAGTTTTCTCTAGTTTTATTAAACCCACGGTGGAAATTTGACCTTTGCCTACGTAAAATCATTGTTATACCTACCGACTGACAGGTATCGTCCCTCTGGGACTTTGACGACTTGTAAATATATTGTTACATTCTACCGAGGTATTGTCCTTCTGGGACTACCGAGGCTTTGGGACTGTCTAGAGAGCACCAGAGGTGCGGCATCTCGGTAGAAATCAACAATACATTTACAAACCGTCAAAGTCCCAGAGGGACAGCACATCTTAGAATTAAGAGTTGCTAAATATTAACTTTTAACTTACGGAGCTAATGCCCTATGAATTATAAAAACCCATTACACTTTCATCTCTCTCGCCTATCTTGTTAAAGTTTTGTTATCAACCGTTACCTCACAGCTTTTGCTTAGTCCAATGAGCAAACAACTTCCAATAACTAAATACTTGTTATAAAAAAATTAAAAGTGGAAGAGAAAATCCACAGACAAAATAGAGACTAACCCAAAACCGTTAATTAATCACATCTCATCAAGAACTAGCGAAAAAAATTAAAAAATAACATTAAGAACTAGTGATAGGTAATCTTCTAAAATTAGGAGATTTTGAGGAC
>JBCCJE010000056.1:0-12648 GCA_039027925.1 Bacteroidota bacterium | reverse complement strand
GCATAGCATCAACCAATTCCACTTTTTTGATACATTGAATACACATACTTCTTCGTTCTAACTGGTCATAAATCGGCGCAAGTATTTTATCGTATTTGTTGTATTCTTCTTTGGGTAAATCCAAAAACTCATTGAAGGTCATCATTTGTATTTCACCAACATTATATCGCTCAAAGCAATCTTTACAAATCTTAACTTGATACCCCGGAAGTTCTTTAAGAACTGGATATTTGTTACTTTGAAATTCTCCCCAAGCGTGAACACACATTTCCCAGAATCCTTGTCTTCCGTGTATTTTACAGATTATTTTACCCATTACTTTTTACTCGTATCAGTCTTCGAGATTTCGTGTCAAAAAAAATTAAAGTCACCATCAAGGTTTGATAATTATTAACTTTCCACTAGCTACACTTTTATCCTTCGTAAATCGAACTAAATAGAAACCTTCGGACAATCCCGATAAGTCTATCTCCTCTTCCCCCGCTGGAGCATTTTCCAGTCTTTTCACCACTTGCCCATTAGAACTGATAATTTCAATAGAAGAAATAGTTTCCTGTAATTGAATTGTTATGAAATCAGTAGCAGGATTTGGGAAGTAGCGTACTTTGTTCAGAAGCGTTGGATCATTTTTAAAAACTAAAGTAGTGGAGTTTGGGGTTTGTTGATTTGGATCAATTTGGAATTGTGGTTCAACGACCTCTTCCTCCTCTTCGCAGGCACTCCTATCGGTATATTTTCCAATCAGACGAACCATCAGATCATTTAATAGTTCTACCTGATAATCTTTGGTGGAAGGTTCGAGGTGCGCACCTCCGATTCCGCTGTGATCGGTAATAAAAACGTAAGTTCCGTTGGTCGTCATTGCCAAGGCTTTCATCAAATATTCCGTGGATCGGTTGATGCCACTTGCGGTGATTGGAATAATTTTAATTCCCTTCGCTGCGGCTAGTCGAATGGAATTTTGAATAGATTGGATATTGTGAATGCCCATGTGCGGAGGGGCATCTAACACTAAAAATACAATTCTCGCAATGGCATCATCACTCCAATATTGTTTTTGAATGGCTTCCTCCAAAGCTATATCTACTGCTTCGGGAAAATCACCCCCACCGTCTGCATTTTGATTTTGAATAAAATCAACTGTTCGTTGAATATTCTTATCCAATGGACTCACCCTAGTCAAGTAAGCATCTTGTTGATCTCGGTAAAAAACTGAACCCAAACGAATAGCTAGATCATTGTCTGCATTTTTAACGCGCTGAATCACATCTTGCAATTCTGATTTCAAATAATTGATTTCGTCCTGCATCGAGCCAGTAGCATCCACCGCAAAAACAATATCTACTTGATTTGAAATATCACATGCCGTTTTGATTTTGAGCTTATTGACTTTTTTAAAGGGCTTCGCTTTTTTGATGGTATATTTTTTCCCATCATAATGAGCGATAATTTTGAGTTTACCCCCTTGCTCTTTTTCGTCAAAAATTCCAGTCCACAACTCCGCTTTCCCAAAATTATCCGTTCTAGCATTCCAAAGGACTTTACCATTTTCATTGTGCAATTCTACTTTGACATCTGCCAACGGTTGTTTGTTTTTATTTTCAATTAATACGGCGTAGCGATTGGTCAAATTTAAATCCCAATCTTTTTTTGCGCTTTGGTAATTACTTTCCTTTTCTAATTTTTGCCAATCTTTCCAATGCTCTAAATCGTTCCATTCGCCTGCGGTCAATTGCCCTGCTTTGGGAAGTTGCTTTTTCTCTTTTTCTGCTGCTAATTTTTCAGCTATTTCTGCTGCCTTCTTTTTCCTTGCTGCGTGTATCTCCAAAGTGTTCAGTTCCTTCATGGGAATCAGATTTTTGCTCACCACTTTCCCATCTAACAAAAAGACCGCTGTTTTTAGATAACTGTCCGCAATGGAAATTTCCTTTGTAACATTATCTACACGCACACCATCAATCCATAAAGCAGTTTCGTCCATAGTTACCACTTCTTCTGCCAAAACCGCATCGCCTAGCATTATATCCCCGCTCATATCCTCACTCCGAGTGGTAATAGTCATTGGTACCGCATCTGTTTCTACTGTGACGGGAGCAGTAGAAAAATCGAACGTCCCTTCTGGTGCTGTTACCATTTCTTTTGATCTTGTTGTAGCCTTAGGACTTTTTGAAGCATAACCTACGATGAGTAGTTCTTCTAATGCCTCATCGGCTGCTTCCATCTGAATATTTAACGGAGTCGTTTTCCCCGATTGAATACGAACGTTCTTCTCGTTTTTCGAAGTAAAACCAAGGTACCTAAAAGTTACATCGTAAGTACCAGCAGCTAGCTTTAAATGGTATTTACCATCGAAATCAGTTGTTGTTCCAGTCTTAGTTCCTGCTATGACTACACTAGCACCAATGAGTGGTTCACCCGTAGTACCGTCGGTAACTGTTCCTGCTAGGATTCCTTCTGTTCGCTCTGAGGTCATTTGAAATCCTAGGCAAGTGATAATCAACATGAATACTGGAAAGGTCAATATCTTTTTCATAGATTTTTAATTTTTTTGTAAGGTTAGTGTGTAACGAGGGTACGAAGTTTTTTGAATGCCACGAAATGTACCCAGATATCGTCCCGCTGGGACTTTGACTTCTGTAAATGTATTGTTGTCTTATTTTGCTACCCACATGTCGTCCCGCTGGGACTTTTTATTTATTTCTATTTTCCACTATAATATTCTAAAAAAATTCGAAAGTCCCAGAAGGATAACATATAGGTAGGAAAATAACAACACATTTACAAAATATAAAGAAAAATAAAACAACAACACATTTACAGAAGCCAAAGTCCCAGAGGAACGACACATAGGTAGAAAAACAACACATTCACAGGATTCAAGATTCTCAATTATACGATTTGTAACAATTAAATTACAAAAATTAAAACCAAAGTAAAAAACGTAACCTACTGATTAATCTTCACCGACTCCGGTTTACTCCAACTTCGATATTCATTAGTGTAGTACAAGTAGGCAACCGACGCAGGAGCTTCGTACGTTCCCGCCAAGTCCGCTTTTAAATCCAAGTGAACGGTTTTCGTTTCGGCAGGCTGCATCCCTCGATAGTGAAGGACAAGGCTACCATCCATGATTTCGAAGAAGTCAAAAGCATTTTTATCTTGTAGCTCTTTGAGTTGCCAAGGTTGGAGGTTCAACCCTGCGGGAATACCAATTTTTGCAATCGTATTGGGTAGGGCTTCGTTGGTTACATTTTGTAAATGAACTGTTAGCCTAATGTTTTCGGCAATTTTTCCTTCGGGGCGTTGCAGTTCCGTTTTCAATTGGACTTTACAGTCAGTATCAGATTTTGGAAGAGCGGTGTTATAATTTACCGCCAAGTCGTAGGGCAACGCTACCTGAGTACCTTCAAACAATACTTTTACATCGTGCTTTCCTTCGGTAAAATTTCCTTGAATGTCGTCAAAAACAATTGTCGCTTTTTGCCCCGCAGTATAAGTTTGGCTTGCCGCTTCTTTTCCATCAATCATCAACTTAACTGTACCATCGGTTTGCATTTGTTTGCTAAACTTGGCGTGGTCAATTAAGGCTTTCATTGCTAGTACTGTGGATTGGGTAGAACCAAATCCGTAATCCGTTTTGGAAGCGGCAATAAATTTCATAGCTTTTTCTAGTTGTGTTAAGCCCTTGTTCACTTTCATGATTGCCATAGCGGCGAGTGCAGTTGTTTCTATTTTTAAACTCTTTCCTCCCGACCGAGTCATGGTCGTTTTTCCGGCCCAACTGCCATCTTTCTTTTGGAGTTTTAATAATTCTTGTAACAATTTATTGGCACGACCATCATTGATGTTATGCAGGGCGTTGACAGCCAATGCCATGATGTAGGCATCTTTGGTGGTTTTGGCCGTGGCGTAAGTGGCTTCGATTTCAGGGCGCACTTTGCCACCAAACCCTGCCTCGGTCATTGCCCAAGTAATGTAGGCATTGCCAGCGTCGCTTCCGCCACTCCAAGTGTGTAATCCCGCCTTGCTATTTCTCCAACCACCGTTGCCATCTTTACGAGTCAACAACCACTCGGCGGTTCGATCAATCAGATCTTGATCCACTCGGTGTACTCGCTGCATATCTTTAAACTGCATCAAGCCGTAAGCCGTCAATCCTTCGTGGGCGGGAGGACTACCGTACCAATCAAATCCACCTCCCTGCACTTCAAAAGTCAGTAATCGCTGGTAGCCTTTTTCTAACACGTCGTACAATTTTTTCCCTAAATCCTGATCTAGGTTATTGGTATTATTCAAGTAACCTAACACCAACAGGTTCGGATAATTTTTACTGGAAGTTTGTTCAAAACACCCCGTAGGTTGGCGCACCATTCTTTCCATGCCTTTGCTCAAATCGCTCACCAAAGTGGGGTGAACGGTAAACGTAGCCTTCATCGAAGATTCTACTACGTCTTTTACTTCTACCTCGAAGTTTTGCTCCAAGTCGTTGCCACTAAACATCATATTTATGGGAAATCCTCTGGACAATACTTTGACAGTTTTTGAAAAACTATCCTCCTGACCATTAGCACTTACCTTCACTTCTAGTTCATGTTCTCCCTGAGCACTCTTTACTTTGAAGGGTAAATAGATAGTTTTCACTTCTTGCTGATCCAATGCGTATGGACTTAACTTTTTCCCAACGTATTCAAATCCTTGGGGGACGACTGCATCTAATTTTACCAGCATCTTTGCATTAGTATTGTTAGCAATAGTCACGGGGAGATTTAAAATATCGCCCATCAGCACTTGGTTGGGAAATTTAGTACGCATACCAAAAGGCATCTGCGTAAAGTAGGTATGAGTGGCTGTTCCAATTTTTCCGCTAGGAGTCAATCCTTCCACGGTCACTTTAAAAGTAGTGAGATCATCGGAGTTGTAAAATTCTAACAATGCACTTCCGTTGGCGTTGGTTTCTACTTTTCCATCCCAGAAGATAGTTGGTCGAAAATCATCTCGTGCCTCTTTTTTGGCTTTCGCTACGTACTTAGGTACATAAAATTCTCGGGCGGCGTAGTACCCATTTTTAAAAGTATGGGCATATTCATAATCTTCGATAAATTGAAAATCTCGATTGGCATAATCTGTTCTTGGATATACACCCGTCAATCTTCCCAACTCCGCCGCCGCCGATTGCATATTTTGAATCTTGGTCAAACTTGCATTCAAAGCAATCCGTAAATCTCTTGTTTGATTCAAAGTTAGCGATTGTGTGAAAATCATTTTCTTAGCCCATTCGAATCGTTGTTCGTGTGCTTTGACTTGATCGTTGATGTCCTCAATCATTTCGTTTTGGTAGTCTAGGATTACTTGACTAGCTCTCCCGCCCTTTCGTTTTTTGGTATCAATCACGATCACATCGTTCTTTGATTTTTTCCCATAAGCAGCAGCGTAGGCATCGGATTGTCCATCCAAGACTTCGGCAGATCGAATATCTTCGGGTTTGATTTTTACGGAAGATAATTTATCCATGACATCACCATCAATGATAACGGTAGGTTCCTCCGTGTAGATAATGGTATTATTTCCCCGAATAGCAACATTGTTTAGTTTGTTATTGGATGATTCTTTGATAGAACCGCCTAGGGAAGTCTCGTTTAAACCTAGTGAATTATCAAGCGAACCATGACCGATAGTTGGGAATTGAGATGCTAGATAACCTTGAACTAAAAGTTCTGACTCAGGTGAGGTACCTGCTCCATAATCTGAAAACTTTACAGAGTCATCATCAATATTTAATTTAGCATCAGGAGAGGGTGTACCAATTCCAACTTGATTTACAGAACCATCAATAACTAGAATATTTGCATCGAAATTCAAATCAAAATTACCTATAGCAACTTCTCGATTTCCTGTCAACGTACCATCTGTATCATATACAGTATCATCAGAATCGGCGGCTAATTCCTCTAACTTTTCTTCCATGTCTTTTACACCTACTGCCGTTGCGGCTACCGCATTAATATTTCGAGTAGGAAGGTTTCGGATTTGTTCACTTGTAACTACTCCTCCCGTTGTAGTGTTATCTTGTTGAATAAGCGGTTCACGATAATCAGTAACCGTTATCGGCGAGGAAGTATTAGCAGGATCAAACTCCTTTCTTTTTGACCTACGTTGCCGTCTAGCGTTAGTAACTACTACTTCATCTAAAAATACTGCTCCATCCATTGTCGCGTTAGCAATTAATGACTCATTTTCTCGCAGGTTAACAACTTGCTCCTTAGTATTATATCCCGTGTAAGAAAACTGAATCACATGCTGTCCAGCAGGTACATTTTTCAAAATGAAATATCCATCAAAATCCGTACTCGTACCCATTGTAGTTCCATTCAAAATTACGTTAGCACCAATCAACGCTTCTCCAACGTCATCCAAAATTCTACCCTTAATTTGCGAATTTCCGTTAGCTGGAATTTTCCGTAATTTTGTACCGCTGCTCAAATTATTGACTAGCCTTACCTGATAATTTTCTCCGTAATTATTCACTAAGATCTTACTCGTCTCTCCTTTGGAGGCAGAGATCGTCAGGTGGCTTTGATTTTTATCTAATCCAATCAATGGAATATTTTCAAAGTAAAACTTCCCTTCCTCATCGGTGATGACTGCGGTATTTAATCCTTCCACCGTGACAACTGCGTCGGACACCACAGCTCCGTATTGGTCCAACACCGTACCCGAAATAATTGCTTTTTCATTGGGGTAAGTCAAGTTGGCGATGGGTTGACCACCTTGGCGTTTCCACGCAAATCTTCTCCAACCGTGGGTCATCATCAAATAGTCCAAGGCCAAGGCTTGATCTTTGTTCGGGTGTTTTTCCTTAGGTTCAAAATAAAAATTGGGTTTCTCAATTTTACCTTTGAGATCAGATTCTAACAATAAATACGCGAGTATCTTTCCCTGCTTATCATCCGCAAAAGTCAGGAGCTTATCATCCGTAACGCCCACCGAAAATTGCCCTCGTACGGGGTTGCCATCTTCGTCTTTTACATCAATTTGCATCCGTACTTTTTCTCTCGGTAAGTACTGTTCTTTATCCGTTGAGATTTGAATGTCGAGTGTTTTATTTTTATTGAGAAAAACTAAACGCTCTGCGTGCGGTCTTTCGGAGGCATCAAACATGGTCAACTGAGCTATCCCAATTGGAAACTTTCGAGTAGGAATTTCGATGAGGTGTTCTCCCACTTTTGGAGTTGTAGCTGTCGAGTAAACTACGTTTCCTTGGGATTGTAAAACGATTGTTAGAGACTGACTATCAGCACTTTGTACAAGTACTTGCATTTTTTCGTCATCCTGCTGCACGACTTGCATCAAGTTTCCATTGGCTAAACTTTGCGGCAAGGGAAATTCACCTTTAATATTGGTAGGCTTCGTAATTTTCGCTGTATATTTTTCATTCGGCAATGGTTTAAAATTAAATGCCCCCATACCTTGATGATAGCTTTGGAAGTTAGCTACCGTTTCGCCGTTTGCGTTGATGACGATACCTGCCACGTCTGCGGGTTTTCCAAATTCATTGAGGACCTTGAATGCCACTTTATTTTTTAACCCTGCAATCATATCTCCACCTTCGGGGAAAAACTGTAAGTCCATTTTCCCTAGCACAATTGGAATAGAGCGGGAGATAGATTCTCCTTGCCCGTTGTATTGTAACATCACATTTACAAGTCCATCATTGGAATCTAAATCATTGGGTAAATTGAAGGTTAAGTCAGCGTGACCTTTGGCGTCGGTCTTGGCATTTTTGGTCATGATTTGATTCCCCGCCAGACTAACGGTGTAGGAAAAATCAAAATCTGTCAATGCCGTATTTTCCAAGGTATTCAAATCCAACTGAGCAACTACCACGTCACCTCCACCGTAGGCTTCTTTCTCAAAATCCAACTCCATTCGCAGATGTGGGAGTACTGTTTTTTGTAAGGTGATTTCTCGCTCAAATGTGGTGTTAAAATTCTTTTGCCAATTGGTGTAGGCTTTGATTTTATAAATGCCGCCCACCATTTCCAAGTTGGTTTGGATGTCTCCCTCGGCAATTCCATCTTCTGTCACTAGCTTTAGTTGCTTTAGTACGCCTCCGTTGGGCGCAATAAACTCAACGTAAAGAATATCACTTTTTTTACTGGGCTTTAAAGTATTGGCATTCCGAACGTAGGCACTGAACCAAAGCGATTCGCCCGGCTTCAACATCGTTCGATCAAAGTGGAGATAGACTTTTTCCTCCTCCCGAAAATCGTGATAGGTCGTCAACTGCGTTTCTACATTTTGCATCAATGCCTTGCTTGGAGGAATCGTCTGCGTGTAGGTGATTTTATTCAAGCTATCCAGCGGAGTATTTACGGGTACGAATAAAACAGGCGCAGGTTCGCTAATGATTCTAGGGCTAGGATCATTGGGGTTTATCACTTTTCCATCGGTAGTCAAAGCACCAGTTTTTGGTGTTTTCGTTGCAGCGTTTTCAGTAGTAATTTCTTTTGTCGTCTGTTTCGTGGTATCATTTTCGGTTTTGTAAATGTCTTGTGATAAAATCTTGGTCGTAGTATTTTCCGAAAGTTTATCCTGTGGAACTTCACTCGTAGGAAAGAGGAAGAAAATAAGAATCATCAGTAAAACTAGCATAGCTAAAATATTTTTATAGTTAAAAAAAGACGACCCAGGCGGAGGCAACTCCGGCGGCGGTGTGTTGCCATCAAGCAACGCCTCCATCCGATCCCAAGCTGCGGGACGGAACGGCACCTCATGCTGGTCGCTGAGTTGTTTCAATTTTTTGTTATCGTCATTCTTTTTCATGTGTCTTTTTTCCTATTTGAAATTAAAATCGCATGGGAAATCCTGCCCCTGCCCCCTCCAAAGGGGAGAGCTTTATCACTACAATCAAAGGCAAGAAGATATGAACTACGCCAGCTCACTCTCTGGAAAGAGCGGGGGGAGGATTTATTAAAACTTTTCTCCCACCTTAATACATGACTTTCAATCAATGAATATTTCATATCGCAATACGACTTCTATCGTAGTTTTTTAATAATTGCTGCAAGTTTTTTTTTGCAGTAGATAAGTGCCATTTCGACGTGTTGATACTGATATTGAGTATTTCCGCGATCTCTCGATGTTTATAACCATCGAGTACGTAGAGTGAAAAAACGGCGCGCACCGTGTCGGGTAAATGCTCCAAGGCTTTGTACAAATCTTCCGCTACGAGGGTGTCCATAATTTCGGGCGCAATATGTACATCCCGCTCCGTATTAAAATCCATAGCTTTATTGTAGCGTTGATTGGATCGGATATAATCAATGGCGGTAATGAATACGATTCTCGCCATCCATCCACTCAAAGTCCCCGTCGCTTTGTAGTCCCCTATCGAATTGAATATTTTCAAAAAAGCACGATTCAATACATCAATAGCTTCATCTTCATTGGAAGTATAGCGCTTACAAATCACGACCATTCGCCCGTAGTACTTTTGGTACAAGTACTTCTGCGCTAGTCGGTTTTGTTGCCGACAGCCGTTGATTAAAATTTCGTCTGTACTTCGTAAAGAATAATTCATTTGATTAATTATGAATTATGAATGCAGAATTATGAATTATGCTTGTCCCGAAATCTCGGAGAATGCAGAAATATGAACCCGCTTTCATCGGGCAGGTTAGGATAATCTATTCTTACAATATTCTTTTTCATAAATTCTAATGCCTCATTGGTGAAATCCTAAATTGTTTAATTAGCATTTGACCATTCTGATTTTTAAAATATTCAGGTTGTATTTTTGACTACACCTATAATGACGCAAAGGAAATCAAAAATGGTTGTAGGGGGGATGATTTTTTTTGTGAATAGTATTTTGCCTACGCTTAGGAATGAAAAAAAATTGGGAACTGCTGTATCTATTCCAGCAATTCCCAATTCTTAAATGTGTCCTTAGGGCTTGCCGAAATATAAGTCATACATTTGAAGATGTCTTTTTGATTTTATACTTCGTTACAAAAACAATCGCAGCCCTTCGGTCATGCTATTTATCCAGATAAACTCATGTTTTCGTGCCTCGTCTAAAACCAAAAATACTATCTTAAAAATGTATAACTTATTTTTCGGCAAGCCCTTAATCAATCGCTCTATCTACCCGTCAACTCATCGTACAATTTATCTGCCTTATAAATGTATTTAATGGCAGCTAAAATTCCACCGGCGTGAACAGATACCGTTCGGTTGACTTCGTCGTCAAAAATAAAATTACCGGGTAGGGATTCTATGTTGCCATCGAAGATCAGCCCGATTGCTTCTAGGTTTTGATTAATCATGGGGCTACCTGAGTTACCTCCGATGATGTCATTGGTAGAAACAAAATTGAGCGGTGCTTTTAGCAAATCCATTGGGGGATTCATCCACTTTTCGGGTAATGACCACGGAAACTTTCCGTTGTTGGAATAGTAGCGATCGTACATACCGAAGTAGGTAGTTTTGATGGGGGCAGTAGTGCCATTGTATTCGTAACTTTTTACTACGCCGTCGGCCATCCTCAGCGTGAACGTTGCGTCGGGTGGTAAGTTCGCACCGTAAACGTTGAATACAGCATTGGCTACCTTGGACTCCAAGTTTCTGCGCATGGGGGCAGTCGATTGGAAAGATTCGACTGCACGATTGAATCTTCCGGCCATAGCGTTAGAAAGTACAACGAAGGGATCTTTGGACTTTTTGAATTTCTTGGGCTTCAATGCTTTTTTCAGCTTTTTGCCTTTGAGCAGATTTGATTTCTGGAAAAGGTTATCCACGAACGATTGGGCATCCGAGCCTTTGAGCGGCCGATCAGGAGAAAACTCATCGTAGTCCGCAAGCAGCATCGCAAACATGGCGCGCTCCTCTGGCGAATCCACTTTTTCGATACCTTCTTTGATAGCTTCTTTGGCTTTATCCATTTCTTCGTCGGAAGCGTCATTTTTGATTTGCTGCGTATAATCGTACACCGCAAACATCAACTGCAAAGAAGCAGAAGGCGCAGTAGGATCACGCCTACCGGGATTCATCAACATCAGCGAAGGGGATAGTTTGCCGAGTGCCTCGTAGCTTTCCGAAAGTTTGTCCCAGTAGTCCAACCCGGGATTAGCTCCACGGATTTTCATTTCCATTTTTTCTTTTTTACCGAAAAGCATAGGATCGTTCAGTCCTTTTAAAATACCCGTAAAGGCTTTGAGTCCATTCGAATTTCCAAAAATACGATTCATCAATTCCTCGGAGGGTTCTTTTTCGTATTGCGCTCTTAGCATTTTATCCGTATTGGACATCATGCGCAATCGAATGGGAAAACGATAATCCCGATCGTACTCCAGTTGGGCAACTGTACGGTAGCGTTCTGTGCTTCCTGGATTACCGATGACAAAAACTGGATTGCCTTCTTGCACGCCGTCCGCATTGAATTTGAAGTAATTCATAGATGTATTCAATGGCTTGCCGTCGTCGCCGTAGGCTCGCCAAAAAGTACAGTCCAAGTTGTACCGCGGGTAAGTGAAATTATCTGGATCGCCACCGAAGTAACCTAAGTCACCTTCTGGAATCATCACTAACCGAATGTCGCTAAATTTTTTGTAGCCGTACAGCGAAAATTTACCGCCGCTGTAATACACTACGGTTTGTAACCGCAGATCTTTCCAATCGGATTTATTCTCAAATTCTTTTTTGACGGCTTCAAGTCCTTCTTGCCGCAATTGTAAAACCTCTGCGTCGGACTGTGCCTTGTCCGTATATTTTTTGACCATTGCCGTGATGTCGGCCACTTGTACGAGTTGCTCTACAAATAGCTCATCGGCTTTTCTTTCTTCCGCAAATGACTGGGCAACGAATCCATTTTTTTCAAAAGATTCTCCTTCTTTTTGCAGGGCGGTCACTACGTCCCGGGAGCAATGATGATTGGTCATAATCAACCCATTGGGCGATACGAAAGAAGCGGAGCACCAACTCGCAAATCGCAAAGAAGACATTCTTGCGGATTCGATCCATTTTTCCGTAGGGCGAAAGCCGTAAGTTTTTTCGAAGTAATCCAAGGGGAGATTCTCGAAAGTCCACATCTTACCAAAATCGTAAGGGGAAATTTCGATGTCTTCTAGCAGGGTGTTGCTTTTATCTACCTGCGCAATAGCTACATTTCCAAAAATAAAAAACCACAGGACGAGCGCAAAGGGAAATTTTCTCAAATTCATGATTGACGGTTTTATTAGTTATAATTGTTTAATTATGATGTTTATGGATGGTAAGGAATGGGAAATTAAAAAATGTAGAATTTTGACGAGGGGATTTCCCGCCAAAACTGCATTTATTATTTTTCTATTCCTAAGGGGAAAGACCTCCGCCGAAGCAAAAGCATGCACGAAAATAAAGAAATCTTTTACTTTAATTGAATTTATTTTATCCCGTGAGGGGCTTTTCTTTCAGAACCAGAGGTGATTAGTTCTAACTTCGGGGAGGTTTTGCTGTTAACTTTTTGTACACCCCGTCTGCGAGTTTGCAGGGCGCTTCTCCCTCCCGAGGACTCGGGACGGGGGGCTGTTAAGTTCTAATTCACAGACTTTGTACATTACTTTTTGCACCTAATTTGCGAGTTTGCAGGACGCCTCTCCCCCGCTGGCG
>JBCCJE010000055.1:0-12693 GCA_039027925.1 Bacteroidota bacterium | reverse complement strand
GAATTTCTCCCCACTCTTTAGTTTCCCATTTTAAAATAGGATTAGTAATGGTATTGTTATGTAGCCAGACCTCAGCTCGCCGAATCAATTCAAATAGAGGAGCATTAGCTGCGTTTTTTTCAAGTTGTGTTCTAGCTTTTTTCTTTTTGATCCATCCCATAGCAATTCTCGAATCGGAGTAAATAGGTAAATCCGCTTTACCTTCTTTTTGCAAAAGCGCAAGGGCGTGGACGAGAGCTAAAAATTCTCCTACGTTATTCGTTCCTTTTTTGAATGGCCCTTGCCGAAATATTTCTGTCCCCGTTTGGGTATCTACCCCTCGGTATTCCATATCTCCCGGATTACCACTACAAGCAGCATCCACCGCTATACTTCTCCAAATGATTTTTTCTCTAGCTTCCGCACTTATAGTTTTTGGGGAAGGTTTTTTATTTTTCCCAATAAAATCGGCCGCCGCTCCATCTCGGTAAGCCGCCTCAGCTGCTGTTCGGGAGGTAAAAGATTTGAACTTGGCTTTGGGGTAGCCTTTGATCTGCAGTTGACAGTCCGCCCAATTATCAAAGACCCCGGTGCTGTTGCCTTCCCAAACGACGTAATATTTTTTTTTCTTTGCCATATTTTTATTCAGTACACCAAAAGTACATTTTTTGGAATCTAGTTTTTTAGTATTAATCGTGGAGTACCAAGATTTTTGAAATTCAAATAATCCATCTCAAAATTAATATTTAAAAACGAATCCAATTCACTACTTTTGTTCTTTTATTTTCTAATCCAAGGTATCGGAGCCTACCCCACGGATAGCCACTATTTTTTTAGGAAAGAACAATGCTAGTAGATACTCACACACATATATATTTACGTCAGTTTGATGATGATCGAGCTGAGATGATGCAGCGGGCAAAGGAGAATGGAGTAGAAAAATTCTACTTGCCCAATATAGATAGCACCTCCATCAAAGCTATGCTCGATTTGGAAAAATCTTATCCAGATCAATGCTTTCCGATGATGGGATTACATCCTTGTTCTGTAAATGAAAATAACTTTCGGAGAGAGCTGAACATCGTTAAAGATTGGTTGGGAAAAAGAAAATTTTGCGCCATAGGGGAAATCGGTATTGACCTGCATTGGGATACTTCCACTTTTGAAGTGCAAAAAAGAGTTTTTCGCATTCAGATCAATTGGGCCAAAGAGTTTGATCTTCCGATAGTCATTCACTCCAGAAAATCTACGCAGGAAGTGATCGAAGTACTGAGAGAAGAAAAAGACGAAAAGCTAAGAGGCATCTTTCATTGTTTTGGTGGTAGTGTGGAAGAAGCCAACGCCATCATTGATTTGGGTTTTTACTTAGGTATTGGAGGCGTATTGACTTTTAAAAAAGCAGGCCTAGACAAAACGATGGAGGAGGTCGGGCTTGAGCACGTTGTCCTAGAGACGGATTCGCCGTACCTAGCACCTACACCTTACCGGGGGAAAAGAAATGAAAGCGGATACGTACGGTTAGTGGCCGAAAAGTTAGCGCACATCAAGCAGCTAGACCTCGAAGAAGTAGGACGCATCACCAGCGCAAATGCCTCGAAGGTATTTGGAAAAATACACTAAGCAGCAATAGACAAAACAATATATTTACAATGGAATATTATTCCCTAACTATCTGATTATCATGGTTCTTTGGGGAGATAGTGTTTTTTTACCAATAAATAATTGATTTTATATGTATTGGTTTTTGAAAAATTTTGAAAAGTTAAGTTAATTTACAATTTTTGTGATTCGAGGTTGGTACGAAAGCGTACACATTACGATAAAAAGTAATGTAAAAAAGACCTTTTACAAATGGCTTAAAAATTACAGATAGCTAGTACAAAAAAGCGTAGTTGGCTGCTGTAAATATTCGGCTGAAAGCAAGGAGAGTTGGCCGAGCGGCTTAAGGCGCACGCTTGGAAAGCGTGTATACTCCAAAAGGGTATCAAGGGTTCGAATCCCTTACTCTCCGCCAATAATAATTTTTCAATGAGCATTTTTGAAAATTCAAAATTCTCCGAGGTTTCGGGATCAGTAAAATTCAGAATTGAGCATTCCCCGAAGTTTTCGGGGCAGATAGAATTATTATTTACCCGCGTAGTTGTGTAGTTGATGGCTGCTTTTTGTTTTGAGCAGTAAACGGAAGTTGCATTTTTTTAAAAAACGAATAACCAACTAACAAATCAACCAAACAACAAACTTATACCTGATTTTTTCGGGGGAAACTTAATTCATTTTTTAACTTAAAAAACAATCGTAAAACCTTTTGACTATGCGAAAGATTATTGCACTTCTACTAGTTTTCGGACTTCTCATGACTACTGGAGCAACAGACACACTTGCTCAAGAAACATCCGAAGGAGGCCTCCAAATTGCAAAGAAGTATTTTATTGATGGAGGATGGCAATTTATGAGTTTGGTACTCATCTGCTTGATCTTAGGATTAGCATTTTGTATCGAGAGAATTATCACACTCAACATTGCAACTACCAATACCGACAAATTATTAGCTCAAATTGATGAGAACCTAAAATCAGGTGATGTCAATGGTGCTATGGAAGTTTGTAAATCTACTCAGGGACCCACGGCTAGTATCCTTTACGAAGGACTCAGAAATGCGGATGGCGGCCCCGAAGCTGTTGAAAAAGCTATCGTCTCCTACGGTAGTGTACAGATGGGGCTTTTGGAAAAAGGACTCGTTTGGATTTCGCTTTTTATCGCCATTGCGCCCATGCTTGGATTTATGGGGACGGTAATCGGGATGATCGGCGCCTTCGAAAAAATCGCATCGGTAGGGGAACTCTCTCCGGCGGTAGTTGCCGATGGTATTAAAGTGGCACTTCTGACCACCGTATTCGGTCTGATTACGGCTATTATTCTTCAGATTTTTTACAATTACATCGTATCCAAAGTGGATAGCATCGTCAACAAAATGGAAGATGCTTCTATCGCATTGGTAGATGTAATGGCTTCTAACAATGTTTTTAAATAATCCATCAAAACGAAGAATAATATTATGTATAAATTTTTAACTAAAAATGGGCAAACCATTGCATTCGGTTTGGGAGCCGTTCTCGTGATTCTTTTTTATGCTCTAGTGGTGTCTAACGGTAATTACGAAACTTTCACCACTATGGATGCTGATGGTGTAAAGGATACAAAACGTTACGAATTTTCGTTGTTTGATTTTGGATTGATTGTGACTATTGCGCTCATCATCATCGGAGCTATTTTAATGCTCGGCTTTGGGCTTTTTCAGGCAGCTACCGACATTAAAGGATCATTAGGTGCAATCGTAGGATTGGCAGTCATCGGGATCATTTTCGCAGTGGGATATTCTGTAACTGAGATTGAGTCTTCGGGAATGGTATATCAATCTGCTGTCGTAAAGTTTAACTTGACAGATAGTGTTCGAAAATTTGTGGGCGGATCTATCATTACTGGATTGTCTTTGATTAGCCTAGCTACGATAGGCATTATCGTATCAGAAATTCGTAACTTCTTTAAATAAAATATCATGCTAAAGAAAAAAGGAAGTAAAGGACGTATGTCGAACGAAATCAACGCAGGATCTATGGCGGACATCGCCTTCTTGCTCTTGATTTTTTTCCTAGTGACGACCCAGATCGCCGAGGACAGAGGAGTAATGCTCAAGTTACCTCCTTGGTCTGAAGATGAGCCTGATATTACAAAGTTGAAAGAAAGAAATGTGTATTCTGTGTTGGTAAATGCCAATAACGAACTCCTAGTGAGAGGCGAGCCGATGAAGACCAGAGACTTGCGCAAGAATGCGAAAGAGTTCATCTGGAATCCAGAGCAACGACCCGACTACGCAGAACGACCCGATAAAGGAATCATCTCCTTAAAAAATGATAGAGGTACAAAATATGAGACCTACCTTGAAGTTTTGAATGAGCTAAAAGGTGCCTACAACGAACTGAGAAACGAGGAAGCCTTACGCAAACACGGTAAGGAGTTCGAGTTATTAGATAAGGAAAATCAAAAAGACATCAGGGCAAGAATTCCTCTGGTAATTTCGGAAGCTGAACCAACTGCATTTGGTGAAGAAGGCTAAAGTTTTACGTGGTTGCCCGAAGTTTCGGGACTAACCTGTTATCGTCGAAAACTACCTTATTTGTTCATCCATCTTTTTATCAAAAAGGTGAAAAAATTCAATTATGTCAAAATTTAAAGATGACGGAGGTAAAGAAACTCCCGCAATATCAACAGCTTCATTGCCAGATATTATTTTCATGTTGTTATTCTTTTTTATGGTCGTGACGCAACTTCGCGAAACGGAGATAAAAGTAGATGTGATCACACCAAAAGCAACGGAGTTGACCAAACTGCTACAAAAAACTTTGGTAAATACGATTTACGTAGGAAAGCCCAAGGAGAAGTATCAAAACCTATACGGAACGGCACCGAAGCTACAGTTGAGCGATCAGGTTGCTGATCCCAGAGATATTCCATTATTTTTAGAAAATTTCCGGCAGAATGTCCCCGAAAAGCAAAGAGGAGGAATCATCTCATCATTGCGGATTGATGGAAATGTGACAATGGGAATATTAACTGATATCAAGACGGAGTTGAGAAAGTCCAATCAATTGAAGATAAACTATTCTGCCAAACCTCGAACGGAACAGTAAGTTTATCCTCCCAATACTATTAAAAAAGGTCATCTCGAATTTTTCGAAGTGACCTTTTTTGTTGGAAGTAAATGAGCTAAATTACCGTAGCCGATCGTAGGATGATCTTACCAGTTTTTCGTCTTTTTGAATATTCCGCTGCGCTAAAAATGCGAAAACCAAAAATAAAATAGGAAGGCCGACTCCAGCTTGTTCCTGTACTTCTTCCGTTCCGGTTTGACCATCTTGAAAAATAAGCCCAAGTACTAAGACGATGCCGATGATATTGGCGATGATCGCAAATCTGTTGAGGAGTATTTGCTGCTTTCGATTTTTGTAGAGAAATATGCTGATGAGTGCCAAAGTGCCCGCTGCACAAAAAAGCACCAAAAGACCAACGTGATCATTTATATTATAAACGCCGTCAGCGAAAAGTGAGGTAGTATCGGTCACTTGGATATCTGTAGTAGCGAAGGGCAAAGCAAATAATCCAAAGGCGCACGCTGCGGCTAACGCTAGAAAAATAGTCTGAATTCGTTGAATCATAATCGCTAAGTTTAATGTGAATATTAGTTCCGCAAAGATATAAAACGAACGAATAACTACTAACTCTAATCATTTCCGATGCCAAAGAATTAGTTACATTTGCCTTGGTTCCAATCAATTCATTCGAACAAATGCCTAAACTTAGTTACTGGGAGAAAGAGTCCTTCTTTAAGCACATTGACGTCGCTATCATTGGTAGTGGCATTGTAGGCTTGAGTGCGGCTATACATTTAAAAGAGTATGCTCCTAATTTGAGGGTCGTGATATTCGAGCGAGGCACTCTGCCGATCGGGGCGAGTACTCGCAACGCAGGTTTTGCCTGTTTTGGTAGTATGACGGAGTTACTAGATGATTTGAATAATTTGGGAGAAGACGAAGTATTTACTCTCGTGGAAAAAAGATGGAAAGGACTACTGAAACTGAGAAGTAGGGTAGGGGACTCCCAATTAAAATACCAAGCACTAGGCGGCTTCGAGTTATTTAGAAGGGAGGATACGGAAGATTTTCAAGAATGCAGCGAACAAATAGACTATTTTAATACTCGACTAAAAGAGATTATTGGTCATCGAGAAGTTTTTAAAATAAAGGATGAAAAAATTCAGGTCTTTGGCTTTCAACATATCCAACACCTGATTCACAATCAGGCAGAAGGACAAATCCACACGGGCGAAATGATGAAGGCACTCCTCGAAATTGCGAAGGCAAAAGACGTCCAAATCCTCAACGGAATTGCGATCAAAAAAATAAACGATCAGGCATCGGAGGTCATCTTAGAAACTTCGCAGGGATGGAAAATTGAATCCAAAAAAGTACTGATTGCGACCAATGGTTTTTCAAAATTGTTACTTCCGACGCAAGCAATCCAACCCGCTCGCAATCAAGTTATAATCACTAAGCCGATACAAAAGAATTCCATTCGAGGCTGTTTTCATTACGATCAGGGCTATTTTTATTTTAGAAATATAGACGGGAGAATATTGTTAGGAGGTGGGCGAAATTTGGCGAAGCAGGACGAGGCAACTGCTGAATTTGGGTCAACCGACATCATCCAAAGTGCACTTCGAGATTTACTGAAAAATGTCATACTGCCCAACCAAGCCTTCGAAATTGAAAGTACGTGGAGCGGTATCCTCAGTGTGGGAAATACCAAGCACCCCATTGTCAAGAATATCTCTGAGAATGTGGTTGCGGCTGTACGGTTAGGTGGAATGGGCGTAGCCATTGGAAGTTTAGCGGGCGAGGAAGGCGCAAAATTAATGGTGAAAAAGTTATAATAATTTTAAAACCAAAAATCTTTTCCAACAGTTTCCCAGATGTTACGTTCCTTTGTAGGCGATTCGCCGTCATTGATCCCCCGAAGTCTCGGGGCAGGTGTCATTCTTAATTCTTAATCCCCCGAAGTTTCGGGGCAGGCTTAATTCTTAATTAGTAATTGAATCCTATTCTACGCTACATATTTTTTCTTTCCTTTTGGCTAATGAGCCTCGCGGCACATGGGCAAGTACCCCCGAATCCTCAACCTAAATCCCAAGGCTCAACAACGCCTCAAGTTGTTGATCCCCAACTAGAACAACAAGACACTTCCAAAAAAGCGGAGGACATCATCATCATAGATTTTGCGGATAGGGGGGTAGGGATTGATACCCTCGGGCAGCAATTGTTCAAAGGAGAAGATAGGCAGGTAGAACTCCGCCAAGGCGAGACTTACATGTACTGCGATAGTGCTTTTTTGTACGAAAATAACGATGTGCGAGCTTGGGGAAATGTGATTATTCAGCAAGGAGATTCTGTTAATATTTTTTCGGACTCATTGCTCTACCAAGGATTTGAGAAAAAAGCAGATCTGTACGGAGAGGTTATTTTGGAAAGTGACCAACAAAAATTATTCACCGATCAATTGACCTACGATCTGAATACCAAAATAGCCACATACTACAACGGTGCTACGCTTACCAACGATACTACTCAACTCACAAGCAAGCGGGGTTATTTTTACGTAGATCAAGATGTTGCCTTCTTCAAAGATAGCGTGGTGGTGGTGGATCCCGAATTTGAACTGAAGTCGGATACCCTCCGATTTGATACTAAAAATAAAATTGCGTATTTCCTCGGGCCCACGTTAATTGTACAAAATGATGGTAAAATTTACTGCGAGGATGGATTTTACGACACTCGGAATAAGCAAGCGGAGTTTACTAAAAATGCTCAATACCAAAAAGGCGAGCAAAAGGCGTGGGCGGATGTCATGCGGTACGATGGTACTATCAAGGAAACCAAACTCACGGGAGATGCTCGATTCGTAGAAAATGACAAACGGGCAAAAGCCGACGTTATTCGCTACGAGGAAGGCAGAGAAATTACCCATCTGGAGGGTAATGCCTTTTATCAAGATGCGAAGCAAGAAATCAAATCTGATCGCATTCGCTACAACTCCAAGGACGAGATATACTCCACGGCGGGACGCTCTCGATTAAGTGATCCACCCCAAATCCTCGAAGCGGATAATATTGATTACGACGGAAAATTTGGCTTTGCCGTAGGGGATGTGATCTGGCAGGATACTGCCGCAAATATTTCCATAAGTCATTGTGATTCAGCGAGTTACATAAGAGATGAGGATTTCTTTAAGGCAATGGGAGGACGGCCGCTTTTGACTACTTTGATGGATGACGATACGCTTTTTTTATCATCGGATACGCTGATTGCCTATAAGCCCAACCCCGAAGATTCTCTCAAGACACTCGTAGCGTTGGATGATGTACGGATGTTTAAATCTGATCTTCAAGCCATTTGTGATTCGTTGGTGTACAGCGAGGCGGATTCAATTTTTAAGTTCTACGAAGACCCTGTGATTTGGTCGGATACCTCGCAGTTTTCGGCGGATACGATTCATATTCAGTTGGCGAATGATGAGGTGGATAGGATATATATGTACCGCAATTCTTTTATGATTAACTCGCCTGACGAAATATTTTTTAACCAAATCAAAGGCAAAGACAACACGGTATTTTTCGAAGCGGGAGATATTCGTAGGATGCAAGTGGATGGCAACGCCGAGTCGCTTTATTTTGCCTTGGACGACGACAAGCGGTACATCGGTGCCAACAAAACAGTAGCTAGTCAGATGATGATTTTTTTTGGAAATAACGAAGTAGAAAATATCCGATTCTATACGCAGCCTAAAGCCAAATTTACGCCTATCAAAAAGCTAAGTGATACCGACGCCAAATTGGGCGGATTCGACTGGCAGATCAAAGACCGACCTCTGACCTTGGATGACCTATTTAAAATAAAAGTCAAAAAAGTACCTCCTACACCCAAGGCTACCGAGGAGGAAATTAAGCCAGAGATAGAACCCGAAACAAAAGCACCGGTGAAACCTAACGTACCGACTGATAAAAAAACTTCACCGCTCCAACCAAAACAAAATCCAAAATGAGAAAGATTGTTCTGCTGATTTTCATTGTGCATAGTTTTATTTTTTCAAATATTACGTTGGCTCAATCTTCCGCCACCAATCAAGATACCTTTACTGCGGGGAATGATTTTTTTGAAAAAAAGAATTACGACGAAGCGATCAAAACGTATGCGTCACTTTTAGAGCGTGGTCTTGAATCCGAGGAACTTTATTTTAACTTGGGTAACTGCTACTACCAAAAAAAAGAATGGGGTAAGGCGATTCTCCACTACGAGCGCGCTTTGTTGATTGATCCCAACGATAAGGCTACGCTACAAAATCTGCAACTGGCAAAAAGTAACACACTCGATGAAATAGAAAAGATTCCTACTTTTTTTCTCGCCCGATGGTGGGGAAATATCCGACAACTCACCTCTTCGGGCATCTGGTCTTTACTAGGTATTTTATTGTTGTGGATTGGTATAGGCGGATTGGTACTTTGGATTTTAGGAAAAGAAAGAGCGCAGCGTAAAAAAGGTTTTTTGGTAGGTTGGGGAAGTCTGGGGGTGGGTATTATCGTTTTTGCGCTGGCTTATCACAGTTTTAAAATTCAACAAAATAGCGGTACGGGGATCATTATGAGCAAAGAGATTGCGCTAAAATCTTTACCCGATAGCATCAGCGAAGAAATTATGTTGCTGCACGAAGGAACGAAGGTAGAAATTACCGAAAAAATTGCATCTTGGTATAAAGTTAGATTAGAAAATGGAGAGGTAGGCTGGATTGACGAGCAGGCCATTGAGGAAATCTAAAATACTAAGTGACATGATTTTTAGTCAAAAATTTATTCCCTATTTATTAAGATCTTTAAGAGATAAGGATTACGTTTTATTCGAACATTTTGCCATTCATAAAACTTCACCAGAAATTCCCTTTAATTTTTTAGTAAGGAAAAAAGACCACGACGCTATCTTGGATGCCGTGAAGGCATTTTCGAAAGTTGGCTTTGGTGCAGTAAAAAAGCAGTCTGGGGGAGCATCCGCTGACGTCACGCTGGAGGATCAAAGTACGGTAAGCCTGAACTTTTGGTACCAACCCACGATGCACAATGTGCATTACTTTGATCCCGAGGCGATCTTTGCAAAGCGGCAGCGATCCAAGTCAGAATTTTACATGCCCAATATTGAGCACTTATTTGAGTTTGCGGTATTACATCACTTTATGCGAGACAGGGGAATTTCGCCGCAGTATCTGACGTACTTCGAGGATTTTCATTTCTTCGTCAAAGATGGATTATTAGAATTTTTTAACGAAAAATATATGACTGCTTTTCCTAGTTTAGACGATCTTACTATTTTTCGAGAGAGCGCAAAGGCATCAATAGTGGATACTTTGAAGCAATCACCAGCTAATCAATTTTTTAAAAAAATAAGTCTTCCTTGGTTTGGTTTCCGTACAGAAGCGAATCCTTAAATCTTATTTTATCGAAATGTAAAAATCAAAAAGTCCTTGGAGCTAAATGGTTCCAAGGACTTTTTTAATCCACCCTTCTAAAAATAAAAAAAGCCTAATCGGGGAGATTAGGCTTAACAACAAAAAATATAAAGCTATGAAAACTAAAACTATTCTAATTCAATTTTGATAATGACAAAGTTAAGAACTTTTTACACTAATGACCAAATTTTTTAGTCATTTTTTAAACGGAAATTTTTGTCATTTCAGTATATTATTCGGCACTCAAGGTCTTGGGCATGACTTTTCCCGCAAAAACTAACTAAGCCTCCTCGCCGACAGGCTGAATATTGACAAAAGTTCTATTACTTTTTCCTTTAGAAAAATTCACAAAGCCATCCACTTTGGCGTGAATAGTGTGATCTTTTCCCATATATGTATTTTTTCCTGGATGGAACTTAGTACCTCGTTGGCGAATAATGATATTGCCAGCAAGGGCAGTTTCTCCCCCAAATAGTTTTACTCCTAATCGTTTGCTAATGCTGTCCCGTCCATTATCCGTACTACCTACTCCTTTTTTATGAGCCATGATTTTTAATAATTAAGAATGAATAATTAAGAATGAATAATTCTGATGAAAGTTTTAATCATTCTTTTTTTTGTTACAGGCTGATGCCGTCAATTTTTATTTTAGTAAAAGACTGGCGGTGACCATTTTTCTTACGGTATCCTTTTCGTCTTTTCTTTTTGAAGACAATTACTTTGTCCCCCTTTTGGTGTCCAAGCACCGTTGCAGAAACGGAAGCACCCCCTACATTGGGTGTACCAAGGCTAACGTTACCCTCATTATCCACCAAGTGTACTTGGTCAAAGGTACGTTGGTCGCCCTCGTTTGCATCCAGCTGGTGGACGAAGATTTCTTGACCTTCCTCAACTTTGAACTGCTGACCAGCGATAGTTACAATTGCGAACATGTTATTGATTTTTTAAATTTTTACAAAAACGAGTGCAAAGATAAGCGGATTAACGAATAATTAAAAATTAAAAATGAATAATTATCCTCGATAGTTGAGGATTTCTAGTCCATACTGCCAAAGGTGAGGGTACGGAATATATTCGATTTCTGCGGACTGATTAGCGAAGGCGATGGCTTCACCTTCTATTTTCTCCAACCAAGGCTTGGCGGGTGCTTCAAATAGATTTGGATTGAAGCCAAATTTGGCAGCTAGCTCCAGCATCTTGATAAAGCAAGAAGTACGAAAAGTATCCTCCGCTTTCAGATGGCGGTAATTATATTTTGCTAGGGCTTCATCACAGAGGTGCTCTGTGTGATAACTTGAAAAATTAGCGTGTCCAAAATGTAGTAAAGTGTCTTTTGATAAGTTTGGAATACAATTTAACTTTGGCAATGAGTTTTTCGGGTGGAAGCATGGATTATCATAACAATTAACTTACAAAATATTCATCAACGAAAAACTTAGTTATTCTTTTGTCCAGCATAAAAGTGGAGATTGTAAGAAAACAAGTGCCCTAAACGATAGCACTCCCACTATAAAAATATAACATCTCGTTTTTTAATAAAACCACAAAACGATGTCTAAAAACAATGCAAGTCTAGTCTTTCTATTACTCTTTACCTTTACCATTATAGGATGTAAAAAAATATTACTTCGGTCTTACGGCATTAAAAAACCAAAGGTGGAGGCGGGTAGAATCAATGACCGGGGTATTAATGAATGGCTCAAAAATATTTCCAATAACAAAGTAGCTTCTTTCGATATTATGATGGTCAATTGTGATGTTCAAGCATGGTGGGGAGAGGAAAACTTACGCTTACTTAACTTTTAAAAATTTATCAATGAAATACTTTAACCTGCTTACACTTTATTTGGCACTCTTATCCATTAGCTCATGCAATGAATCACCTGAGAAAAGGCTCTCGCTTGATTCCATTCTAAGCCATGCTAACGCAAAAGTTGAATCCATTAAAAATTGCTCCTATCAAGCCATAATGCACAGAACGAATTACGGTGAGGAAAAGACCTAAATAGATACTGTGAATGTTACGTGCCAATTAAAAAGTGATGATGAGTTATACGGGAAAATTAACATGATATTTCCAGAGCTTAATGTTGAATACCACTATGACTTTAATCATATTTATCGTTTTAATCACGGTGAGAAAAATCTTAAAAGAATAGACGTTAAAAAATATAGTAACGGAATGATTCAAGGTAGTTGGGTGAGGGGAGCATTGTATAGAGATTGGTTGACTCCCGAATCTGTAGAAAAATACAGAAATGAAAATGCGCTCGAAGTAAAAATGGGAAATGATACCATCATTAATTCCTTTCCTTGTTTTACCATTCGCTATGATTTAAAAGACGATGATAAATATTTGCTAACCAAAAGTTCGATTGACCTTTACGTAGAAAAGGATTCGTACTTACCAGTCGGTTATTTCAAGCAATCCTATTACAATGGAGAATATGGATCAAGTAGATTTGAGTTGGTCACATACAAAATAAATGATCCTGAAATCGAAGAAACGATTAGTACAATCTTTATTCCCTAATATTACGTTTTCGAAGAATATACTCCAAGTCAAAAAAGATTGAAGCGACTCGAAGCAGGTGATGTGGTAAAGGCAAG
>JBCCJE010000054.1:0-12727 GCA_039027925.1 Bacteroidota bacterium | reverse complement strand
ATGCATTTACAAAGCCTACCGTATTTTATCACTTTGAGGATCTCTTAGTTATAGAGACGACCTCTGAAGGTGAACACTTATGGTATCATAGAATTCCAAAGCGAAACTCAAAATCAAAATATTTTTATACGAAAACGTCGATTAGTCAACTCACACAACAAAATTTTTACATTATTTTTAATGACTATAAATACCCAGATGAATCATCATTAAAAGCTAAAGCTAGGAAAATTACAATTGCTAAAATTGATGCAAATAGTAATCTAAGTTTTGGAATTCTTACACCGAAAAGTGAACACGGAAATCTTTGGATCATTCCTCAAAGTACTACAGAATCAACTAATAGTGATAATCTTATTATCCAGGTGAGAGATTTCAAGCAAATAATTTTCACTAAAGTCAAATTAGAGTAATCCTAATTTTCTCAAAAAACAAAAAACCTACTCCAATAATTCGGAGTGGGATTTTTGTTTCAAGGAATTAAAACCTACATCTTCACCACCTTCTTAGTCACCACTTTATCTCCCAATCGTATAGCTACAAAATACACCCCTTCCGCCAACTGACTAATATCCACAGTCTTAAAGCCATACGAAAAACTATCTGGCTCAACGGCTATTAATCTTCCTGCTGCATCAAAAAGCTGAATATTAGCATTTTGAAAATCATCATCTGGAGAGAAAATACGAATTATATTTTCTGAAGGATTGGGCGCAATTGTAATGTTATATTCCTCTAGTTGTCCATCATTTTGGTAAAAACTTTCATTCTCCATTCCGAATTTCATGAGGAGAATATGTTGGCTTCGATCTCTAGCCGAATTGGAAATCGTATCAAAATTAAAAGTATAGGTATCTGAAAGAATTACCTTATTATCATTTCCAATCACAATATTTGGATTACTATCAAAAGTATCGCTATGATCTTTTTTAAAATATCTTTCTTCTAGTTGCTGGTCATACTTATCGTATTTTTTTACGAAGGTATGGTTAGAGGTGTTTTTGAATGGATGCACATCATAGGTAGGGTGATTACTGATCTCCATACTTACCTCTCTTCCAGCTAAATAATAATTTCCTTTTTTATCAAATTCGACGTCATACAGATGTATGTTTTCAGGTAAAAAGGATTGAACTTTGATAACTTCTCCTCGACTGCTTATCTTTGCCAAAAAAGAACCACTCTTCTCACACTCTGTTTCCAACGTAAAATCACCTAATTCAAATTCTCCACGAAATCTTCCTACCATAAATATTTCATCAAGATCATTAATTGAGGCTTCTGTTACAAAAGTCAAATCGTCAGAAACAAATTCTTTTACCCATCTAAATTCTCCATCTGGACTATAATTAACAAGAACAATATTCCAATCCGAAAACTTGCACGAACTACTCCAGTTATAACCACCAGTACAAAGAATTGTATAAATCTGGTTGTTCTGACCTATTAAAAGAGATTTCACTTCACCAGGAAGATCGCCCTCTTCATAAGGGTAAGACAGATTTTTAGCCCAAAGCTCATTGCCATCTTTATCATATTTTACCAGAAAAAACCCAGGATCACTATTTGCTGTGATGGTATAATTTCCAAAACGAGCAGAAAATCCATTAAAATCTCCAGCAACTAAAATGCTTCCATCTTGATCTATTTTCATTTGGTATATTTCCGCATATTTTCCAATATCTCCTTGTTTTATCCACAGTAAATGTCCATCATTATTATATTTGGCTAGATACATGTGTCCATTAGCTGCATCAATGGTCAATGAATCAAAGCCCCCTCTTTCGAGTATTCTTCCTGCTACCAATAAGTTTCCTTCATTATCTGTTGCTATTTGTTTTTCAACAGCAAAACCATATTCGCCTACAGATTTACCCCATCTATATTTTCCATTTTCATCAAAACTAGCAACGAAATCCCAAGTATATCCCCCCCAATCAAAAAGTGGTTCAATGATATTCTCTGAATCAAAAAGTGCTAGAAATCGGTTGTTATAATCTCCCGATACGAAAATATTATTCTCATTATCAATAGCGATTCCATCTAAATAACTCCGAGTATTGATATCTCCCCCAACATGATAATAATTATGACTCCCCATAGACACAAACCAATCATGTGATCTGGAATAAGGACTTGGAGGAACTAATGCCGCATTTTCATTGATCTTATAGAGATCAAATCCTCCACTCTGGTTGTAAACTCTAAACAAAAATTCATCACCAAGCGATTCAAATGGTATCGCCTCTGCCGAAGTAGCACGGGGATGAATATCCTCTACTAATCTAGTACCTGCCGTTGTTCCATCTGTTCGCCATAGTTCTTTTCCATAAACACCATCATCCGCTGGAAAATAGAAATAGTTATCACTACTTGAGGTCTGATAGTGATGTGATAACCACCCCGAAAGAAAAGGAGCAGCACCTTTTCTGATGTCTTTTAATAACGATAGTTCATTTAGGGAGTCATTCGTTATCCAATATTCGTGTCCGTTAATATAATTAGTGCCCAATACCAAGAGTTGGTTTTTGAACCAAGAGACCTCCCTAATATGGAACAAATCGTAATCTTTGGAAATATTCATCTTAGCAATCGTTCCTTGTGATGAACCATCTGTTTCAAAAAGAATCAAATCTCCGTGAGATGTTTGCCTAGCCGTAAAGCATACTTTATTATTTACAATATTAAAATTAGAAGGACGAGAGTGGTGAGGTAATCCCAAGTTTTGATTGATTCCTTCCGCTATATCTTTCAAAAGAAAAGTACCTCCTGAAGTTCCATCAGTCCTCCAAGGCTCTATTCCATAAATACTAGAATTTGCCTCAAAAATAAGGATGCCATTAGATAGAATCCCTTTACTAATATTAAGAGAAGTAAATTCATAATCTATGCCTTGCAGAATTTTTTGTGTACCGGTACTTGTCCCATCCGATACCCACAAATCAGTTTCTACCTGAAATAAAAATTGATTGCCTAAGCTAAAGAATTTAGTAGGCACAATACCCGAAGAAATGGAAGTTAAAGGGATTAACTCATCAGTAGATAAATTATAAATGCGAAGAGGAAATTCGGTATTTGGAATATACAATACTATGGAATCATTTTTCCAATAGTATGCTTCTGTTTCATTATTCAACCCTACAAGTTGATTTTGAAATTCGTACGAATTAGTATTCATCCTCTTCAATTTATCATTATCTAAAAAATAAAGTAACGAATCTTTCAGATGAATAATATTTGACAAATCACCGTTATAATCTATCTCAAAAGTGCCAGAACTACTTCCATCCGTAATCCAAAAACCTCTAGGAGCATTTGAACTGTTCCAGTTATCTTGACGGAATAATATTTTATCTTCTAATTTAATCAATACTCGCATATCTAGATGTCCTTCAAAATGCTTGATAAATTCAGCCTGTCCTACAACACAAAAAGAGAAACACAAAAAGATAAAGGAGAAGAAAGTAGTAAATTTTTTCATGGCTTTTTTAATTTAAAGGTGATTGTTTTTTAGCGACGATCAGCTAATATAATCAAAAATATTGAGTACTCATTTAGGGTGAGCAGAAATAACACCTCCCAATAAAACTGAACAAAAGTTACGGTAAGTCACCAACAGTTATTAGTTTTATTTCGTTTTATGAAAATCTCCCCAAAGAACTTAGGAATGGTACAACAATAAAGTTGATTTTTATACGCAGTTATTTTTTCTTTATTCAAGGCGAAAAACGTAGGCGATGCGGGGCATCGGCGTCCCGAGTACTCGGGATCAACGCAGAAGAAAGGAAAAAGAACAAGTAGAAAAAGTAACTTTATTATTGTACCATTCCTTAGCCCACTTACCAGACAAACCAACACAACAATTCCTTACTCAATGGTATTATTTGCATGAAACAGTTCCTCATCATCCTTGGTCTTTGTGTTGCCGTCGTCGTCGGTAGTGCCCAGTCACCGCTCGACCAACGCGTTGATTTTGAGGTCAACGATGTGCTATTGTCCGAGGCACTCATTCAGTTGGGTCGGGTGGTTGGTACGCCTATCTCTTTTAGCAATAATATTTTACCCACGGGCAGAAGAGTAACCATCAGCGTAGCGCAGAAAAAACTGAGTACTATCTTGACGCAGCTACTTCGGGATAGTGATGTACGATTTCGTGCCGTAGGTTCGCAGATAATTCTCTATTACGAAAAAAGGAAGCAACACATTTTTACAATAAGCGGATTTGTGGAAGATCAGGAATCAGGAGAAAAACTGATAAACGCAACGGTAAGAGTAGAAGACACCAACGTAGGGACAGTCACCAATGAATACGGTTTTTTTAGCATTTCTCTGCCCGAAGGAAACATCCGATTGGTGATTTCTTACACGGGGTACAGCCCCAAGGTGGCGCGTATCCAACTGAACCAAAAGACTAAAACCAATTTTTCGTTAAAACCGAACGTAACACTACGGGAAGTCATCGTCACTCCTGAACTCTTAGAGGAAGTGGACATTGCTGAACCTCTCGGCGCCGACGAAATCTCCATTTCGCTGGTCGAGCAGCTACCTACCTTGGGAGGTGAAATCGAAATTTTTAGAGCCATCGAAAACTTACCGGGCGTTCAGTCTGGCGCAGACGGACTAGGCGGTCTGCATGTGCGGGGAGGAAGTGCTGACCAAAATTTGATATTGATGGATGGTGTTCCCATTTACAATCCTTCCCACAGTCTGGGATTATTCTCGGTTTTTAATGCCGAAGCCATCAAAAGTGCTACCTTGTTCAAAGGGGCGTTTCCTGCTAGGTATGGGGGTCGGTTGTCGTCCATCTTGGATGTGCGAACTAGAGAGGGGAATTTCAAACACCTTTCGGGAAGCGTTAAGGCGGGTTTGATTACATCCTCTGTTCGTTTTGAAGGACCGATTATCAAAGACAAAGTTTCCTTTCTGCTCACGGGAAGGAGAACCCTCCTCGATAATTTTATCAAAAACCGAACAGCTAAGGAAAAAGCAGCAGAAGAATTTTTTGTGGATACCTACGGCGTACCTTTGGATGGTTTTTCGAAGTATAGCTTTTATGATCTCAATGCTAAAATAAATTTTTCCGCCTCCGAAAAGGATAAGTTTTTCCTCAGCTACTACACGGGAGGAGATGCTTTTCGTGATGAAGACAGGATTAGGAGTGGGCGTATCGGTGATTTTTTTTACAATGATGAAGAAATTCAAAATTACGAGTGGGGCAATCACATTGGCGTTTTTCGCTGGAATCATTTATTTGGGGATAAATTATTTTTAAATACAACACTCACCCACAGCATTTATCAATTTGGCGTAGAACAAAGTCTGGAAATCAGGATCAGCCCAACCAATCCACCTTTTAGAGTCTTTGTTGCCGAGGCCTACTACTCGGAACTCAAGGACTGGGGCACCAGGTTAGATTTTAATTATTCCACCGCCCAAAATCACAACATCAGATTTGGGTGGAATAGCACGATCCATACTTTCGAACCAGGAGCATTTGGTACCAACGCTAGATTCAACGATTCCACCATCTTTCAAGTCAACATTGATTCTTTTCTCAATGCTACACGAGTAAGCGTACACGAACACAATATATATATTGAAGACGAATTTTTGCTGGCAGACAAATTCCGATTTAACGTAGGTATCCTCGGTAATGCTTTCGTAGCCGAGGAAAAAACATTCTATTTGATTCAGCCACGCTTTTCGTTGGATTATCAGTTGGCTAGAAAAATCAATCTCCAATTGGGTTTTAGTCGTATGGCGCAGCCGTTGCATTTAGTGACGGGTTCGGATGCTGGCTTCCCCAATGATCTTTGGCTACCCGCTACGAGGCTAGTGCCTCCTCAGGATAGTTGGCAAGGTGGGCTAGGCATTCAGTACCAACCCACCAACTCAATCCTGATGAGCGTGGAAGGATACTACAAAAAAATGGATCACCTAGTCACCTATCTGAATAGTTCAAGTTTGCGGGCGGACATTTCCAATCCTAGCAATTTTACTTTTGTACCGAACAGTACTACCAACTGGGAATCGCAATTCACTGTAGGCGAAGGGTGGAATTACGGTACTGAATTTCAGATCAAGAAAATAAGTGGAAAAATGACGGGAGCGATCAATTATACTTGGGCCTTCGCTAATCGTCGTTTTCCCGATCTGAACGAAGGTGAGGCATTTCCCTATCGTTATGATCGCAGGCATAATCTGAACTTATCTTTCAATTATCGGTTTAATCGCTGGTTGAATGTCAGTTCCAATTGGAGTTACGCTACGGGATTGTCCACGTTGATTCCCGTCAGTACTTTTCGGCAGGGAGGTCTCACGCTCATCAATTATGACTTTGCCCGCATGCCTGCTAATCATCGCTTGGATGCGGGTATCACGTTTACCTTTGCCAGCGAAAACTTTAAACATCAGATTTACTTGGGCGCATACAATATTTATGATCGTAGAAATCCACAGTACTACCAACTAAAATCAACCATCAGAGAAGGCTCTGATCCGAATAATCCCGAAATAGATTACCAGATTTTTGAGGGAAGTTTTTTACCTTTTTTACCCGCATTGAGTTATACTTTTAGTTTTTAGGATGGGATTGGCTGATTTAACCCGTAAAGTTTGTATCTTTCGTGTCAATTCTGATAATTATATTTAAATTTTATGGAAAAAAAATTACAAGTCATTCCGTTTTCGATGCTCGTCCTTATCGTATTTTTTTTCAGCTCCTGTGAAAGAGAAGTACAAGTAGCGGCTGCCGAAGCTGCGGAGCAAAAACTAGCGGTGGTTTGTAATTTTTCTCCCGACGAACCATTTCTTATAGAGCTTACCAAGAGTCAAAAACTTTTTGGAGAAAATAAAAATGACCTAGTGGAAGGTGCGCAGGTTACGCTTTTTGCCGACAATCAGCTATCCGAAACCATCCTCCCCTCTCCTACTAGCACTAGCTCCAAGGGCAAATATGAATCAGAAACGATCACTCCCGTAGCCGACGAGTTTTATACTTTAAAAATAGCAGTCCCCGGCGTAGCTCCCATCACGGCTACTAGCTCTATCCCCAAACCCATCGAGATTGCTCACTTTGCCGTTGGTGCGGTCAATGAGTTTGAACCCAACGAGGAAAATTTTATACAAGAATATGAGGTACGATTATCTTTTCAGTTCGCTGATCCCGAGGGAGAAGATAATTACTATCAAGTCAATTTTTACCAAGAAGTAGAATCAAGGAGCAATTCGGGCGGTAGCAATGTTATCAAAGAAATCATACCTAGCTTCGGGTATAGCTGGATAGACGAGCGGTTGACAACCAATTTTAACCTGATAGACGGTGGGCTATTGTTTAGAGATTTTACCTTCGACGGCACTACCCAAGATTTTCTTTTCCAACCATTATTCAGGTATAATTTTGCCAACTACAAAAAGCCCGATAGGATAATTATCCAACTCCGTACCGTCTCCGAAGAGTACTATCAGTACTACACTTCGGTCTATCGGCAACAATCGCAGGGCAATGTCCCCTTCACCGACCCCGTAGATATTTTTAGCAATATTGAAGGTGGTCATGGGGTTTTTGCAGGATTTAGCAAAGACGAAGTAAGACAAGCCATTGAATTTTAAAAGATCAATCTCCTTGATGATTCACAAAAAACTTTCCCAGATACCTGAATTTCTCGCAGGCGATCGCACCCGACTCAAAGAAGTACTCCACCCTACCAACGACCAACTCCACTTGGGTTTTAGCCTAGCGCACGCCTATCTGAATGTTGGCGAAAAATCTTTGCCACACCGCCTAGCGCACTCCGAAACTTATTATTTTCTTCAAGGCGAAGGTATCATCTACGTAGCGGGAGCGGAAAAAACTGTGGAGAAAAATGACGTAGTGTACGTAGCACCAAACGCCGAACAATATGTGGTCAATACGGGCAAAGATAGACTAGAATTTTTGTGTATCGTATCGCCACCGTGGAGTGCCGAGACCGAAGAAATTGACGGTTGAGGTATTGATAAGCAACCGTCATCAATTCCCAAAATCCACTTTTACCTTCTCACAATTATTTTATAATTTTGTTAAGCAACGCTGTAAGTCGGAAATACGTTTTCGATTCTAGGACATATTAATCAATTTTTTTTACCCACGTTTAAAGTAAAATTTATAGAGAGAAAATTTACACTTTTTGATTAATCATACAAACACATCGAACACCGAGTAGGTCAACTACTAGGGCGTTCAATTCCATCACACGAGTGCGAAGGCGACTTTAAACGAAAACAATTGATTATATGAAAATTCTACAGCTTTGTAAGAAATTTCCCTATCCCCTCAAAGACGGGGAATCCATCGCAGTTACCTATCTGAGTAAGGCTTTAAATGAACTAGGCGTACAAGTCACGCTGCTCACTATGAATACCAAAAAGCACTACTTCGATACCAATAAACTTCCCGCCGAGTACGATCATTTCCAGTCCATACACTTTACGGATGTAGATAATGAGGTGAAGCCATTCGATGCTTTCCTTAATCTTTTTTCGGAGGATTCTTACCACATTTCCAGATTTGTTTCCTCGGCTTTCGAAGCCAAATTGGTGGAACTATTGAAGGCCATTGACTTCGATATTGTACAAATTGAAACAGTACACCTGGCCCCCTACATCCCAGTCATCAGAAAACACTCCACCGCTAGGATCGCTATGCGGGCACACAACGTAGAATTTGAAATATGGCAAAGAATAGCGGACAACACTCGTTTTTTTCCAAAAAAATGGTACATCAATCACCTCACTAAAAAACTCAAACGCTACGAAATAGCACAGCTAGCCCACTACGATATGATGGTAGCCATCACCAAGCGCGATTTAGATTTTTTTAAAAAATTGGGCTACCAAAACGAAGGTATCGTTACCCCTATTGGATTGGACATAGCTGACTACGAACCCGATTACCACACTTTTAAAAAAGAACTGTCTATCTCATTTATCGGCGCACTCGATTGGATGCCGAACTACGAAGGGCTGATGTGGTTTTTGGAAAAAGTCTGGCCGCTGTTGCACCGAAAATTTCCCAAACTACAATTTCACATAGCGGGTAGGCATACCCCGACTTCTCTGCTGCAACTAAAAATGAAAAATGTAAAAGTTTACGGCGAGATACCCGATGCCAATCAATTCATCAATGCCCACTCGATCATGGTAGTGCCCCTGCTATCGGGAGGAGGCATGCGCGCCAAAATTCTAGAGGGCATGGCACTAGGCAAGGTGATTCTGAGTACGACCTTAGGATTGGAAGGGATTGATGCTAAGCACAAAAAAGAAGTCTTGATTGCCGATGCGCCCAAGGCCTTTGTCAAAAATATTACCTTCGCCCTCAACAATAAAAGGCGACTACACACTATGGGCAACCAAGCACGAACTTACGTAGAAGAAAACTTTGATAATCTGAACATTGCTCGCAAACTCGAAACTGCTTACGAAAAAATGTTGGATTTGACGCCTACGTGGGAGGAATGAAACAGGGTCATCCTACCGAAGTGCGTCTCCTCACTAAGCAGGGTGTCGTCAACAGTCTAGGAGGGTAATTTCAAAGTCTTAAGTTAACAACATTCCCATCTGCCAATAACAGGACTGATTAGTCCTAACTTTGAAAATTTTGCTATTGAACTCCTACAAACTTGCAAATTTTCTGCAAACAAGAAGCACAAAAAATTTGTGAATCAAAATCGGTCATCCTCTTTGAAATATGAAAATCGCAGTCATCTCGTCCCGCTTCCCCTATCCTCTCGAAAAAGGAGACAAACTGCGCCTGTACCACCAAATAAAATACCTTGCTCGCCGTCACGAAGTAGTCCTCATTTCATTGGCCGACGAGATGGTCAAAAGGAATGCCCTAGCACACATAAAAAATTTTTGCACTTCGGTTTATCTTTTCCCCCTCCAAAAAAATGTGGCTCGGTTCAATGCCGTCAAATTTTGGCTACAACAAAAACCACTCGAAGTCGGATATTTTTTTAATAAAAATTTTAAAAAACAAATTGACCGTATCCTCACCCAAGAAAAGCCCGATCACATTTTTTGCCAATTGATTCGGGTATCAGAATACGTAAGACATTCGGAAGTGCCCAAGACCCTCGATTTTATGGATGCCTTTTCCGTCGGGATGGCGAGAAGAGCAGAAAACTCCAACCTCCTTTTTAATTTTTTTTTAAAAAAAGATGCTCGCCAACTAGCTGATTATGAGCGAGTTATCTTTAGTGATTTTGATGCGCACACCATTATTTCAAAACAAGATCGCGCCTTGCTGAACTTCGACGCCAAACAAACCATCAGGGTTTTACCCAATGGCATTGATACTGATTTCTTTAGCCCCAAACACGATTTTGTAAAAACCCACGATCTAGCCTTTGTCGGCAATATGGGATATTATCCCAACGTACAAGCGGCGATTTTTTTAGTAAAAAAAATCTTACCTGATTTACAGCGGCAGTATCCAAACTTAAAAGTCCTGATAGCGGGAGCAAGACCTACCGTCGAGGTAAAAAAACTAGCCTCCAACAATGTCACCATTTCGGGATGGCTCGAAGATATCAGGGAGGGATACGCTGCTGCCAAAATATTTGTAGCCCCTATCTTTCACGGGCGCGGTCAACAAAATAAAATCCTAGAAGCGATGGCGATGGGCATACCCTGTATCACCTCGGATCAGGTGAACCAAGCCATTGGCGCTGTACCGAAGGCATCAATTCTCATCGCCAACAGTGTGGAAAGTTGTCAAGAACAAATATCTTTGCTGCTGACCGATCCGACGCTACGGCAAAAGCTTAGTACGCAAGGATTAGATTTCGTGAGAAAAAATTACAGTTGGGAAAAACACGGAAAACAGTTAGAGGAAATTCTGTGTTTATGATCTGAAGATATGCCAAATATTTGAGATTTGGCATATCTGAGTTGCCATAAGAGATGCTCCATACAAACTTACATAATCAAAACATGCACGACCCTGTAAAATCATTTAGGAATTTAGTGTCTTTAAAAAAATAAAAATTATGCTAATGACAGAAAATCAAACTGACCTTAAACTACAATTGAATACCATCGAAGAGGCGATAGCGGCGATTAAGGCAGGTCAAATAATTATTGTAGTGGATGACGAAGACCGAGAAAATGAGGGGGACTTTGTGTGTGCCGCAGAGTGCGTTACGCCCGATATTATCAATTTTATGGCAACGCACGGGCGTGGGCTGATCTGCACGCCGATTGACGAAAAACGAGCCGATGAGTTGAATTTACCCATGATGGTTAGCTCCAATACCGCACTCCACGAAACTGCCTTTACCGTTTCCATTGACTTGATCGGGAGAGGATGTACCACGGGCATTTCGTCGTATGATCGCTCCACGGGTATCAAAGCGATGATAGATCCTACCATCAAAGCGGAGGACTTCGCAAGACCTGGTCATATTTTTCCCCTACGTGCTAAGACGGGAGGGGTACTCCGCAGAACGGGGCACACCGAGGCAACGATTGATCTAGCAAAGATGGCGGGGTTCTATCCAGCGGGGGTTCTCGTAGAAATCTTGAATGCGGATGGGAGTATGGCGCGGTTGCCACAGTTGGTAAAAATTGCCGAAAAATTTGATTTAAAAATCATATCCATCAAAGATTTGGTAGCCTACCGAATGCGTACCGAACGCATCATAAAAAAAGAAGCGGAGGTGAGAATCAATACCCCAATGGGAGAATTTGACGTGATCGCCTTTAATCAATTGACTTCGGGAGATACCCACTTAGCATTGAAAAAAGGAACTTGGGAAAAAGACGAACCCGTCCTAGTCAGGGTACATTCTTCTACCAATACGGGCGACATACTCGGAGTATTATTTAAAGGGTACGGCAATCAACTCGAAAAAGCCCTCGAAAAAATTAGTGAGGAGGAGAAAGGCGTTTTTATCTACATGCGCCACCACGAAGAGGAAGAGACTTTGGTATCCCAACTCAAAAAATTTCAGGATCAGCAAGAGAAGGGGGAACGATTTTCTACCAGACCCGCCAGCATGGAACAACGGGACTACGGTATTGGTGCACAGATCTTGCGGGAACTTGGCATCTCTAAAATCAAACTCATCACCAACAGTCCTAAGCGCAGAATCGGATTGATTGGCTACGGACTAGAGATAGTAGAAAACATTGATTACTGACCTTCGAAAGCATTAAATGCGATTTGAGCGAAAATACAAAACGGAAACCTTAGCACTTGCCTTGGTAGAACAAACCATCAAATTACACCCTGCTGGTTTTCGGAAAATCTACCCCGACCGACAGGTCAATAATATTTATTTTGATACGGCTGACTATACGACGTATCAGGAAAATGTCATTGGAATTGCAGCGCGCAAGAAGTTTCGAGTGAGATGGTACGGTACTATTTTAGAAGAAATTCAAAGTCCCGTTTTTGAAATAAAAATTAAGCAGAATCAACTAGGAGATAAAATCTCGAATAAAATAAATGATTTCAAATTCTCCGAGCTAAAGTGTGTAACAAAAGAAATACAACTGCTCGCAAAGGCTAGGCTTCCGTTACAACCAACGCTACTGAACACCTACGAGCGTTCTTATTTCGGAACAATGGATGGGAAATTTAGAGTAACGATAGACAGAAAAATGCGGTTTGCCCCAATTTTGCTTTACGAGCATTTTAAGCCCTATCTCGTTGATAATGAAGGAGTTGTGGTAGAGCTCAAGT
>JBCCJE010000053.1:0-12768 GCA_039027925.1 Bacteroidota bacterium | reverse complement strand
CTGCGGGAATGTAGCGAATCAAAATTTTAGCAAAATCAGATTGTTGGGTAATCGGACACATGGACATAAAATCAACACAGTCGAACTCAACAATGTAATTACGTAACTGATGCCGATTCGGAAAAGTATCCAACTGCGCTTCTGCGGGAGATGTAGGCAATTGATTAACGGCCTTTCCTAATAACTCAAATTTATCATTATTCATTTTTTACAATTTTTGGATAAAGGTAAAATTTTGTAGGGCTGGTGTTGATAGTGGCTTTATAAATCAGCTTTTGCCACAAAAGTCACGAGACACGAAGTTTTTAATTCTTAGTTCCCTGAGGTTTGAAACACCATTTATTTGGAAAGTGTTTTTATTTTTGCAGCTTTCTTGAAAGGAGAGATACCTCAACACTTCCATAAATGAATCATCGTTTTGACGAAAGGTCGAGGTGATATAAATGATAAAGAAATATACCATGAAAAAAGCAGTAGTCCTACTGAGTGGTGGCTTGGATTCTTCCACTATTTTGGCTTACGCAAAAAATGAAGGATTCGAATTATATGCGCTTTCTTTTTTTTACGGTCAGCGGCATCAGTTTGAGTTAGCATCCTCCAAAAAAATTGCTGAGCATTTTGGGGTAAAAGATCACCAATTCATCAATATAGATTTGCGAGCCTTCGGAGGATCAGCCCTAACCGATGAGATTGCCGTACCCAAAGGAAGAACCGAAGCAGAAATGGAAAATGAAATTCCTGTCACCTACGTTCCTGCTCGAAATACTATTTTTCTCTCTTTTGCTCTAGCCTTTGCGGAGGTGATTCAGTCGGAAGATATCTTTATCGGAGTCAATGCTGTTGATTACAGCGGCTATCCTGACTGCAGACCTGAGTATATTTCAGCTTTTGAAAAAATGGGAAACCTAGCTACCAAAACTGGTGTGGAAGGAACAACTAATTTGACCATCCACACGCCTTTGATTGATTTAAAAAAATCAGAAATCATAAAAATGGGGCTACAACTCGGCGTGGATTACGCTCTGACTTCGACTTGCTATGATCCCAACGAAAAAGGAAAAGCCTGTGGCATTTGTGATGCTTGCGTCTTACGATTGAAAGGATTCGCAGCGTTGGGAATAGAGGATCCTGCTGATTATCAAAATCACTAGCTGGAAAACCTCAAATTTTCTTAAACTAAGTTCTGAGGCGAGATATGCCAAATCTTTAAGATTTGGCATATCTCACTTATCGCTCCCAAAATTTCGAAACAGGCATTCCCTCCTTCTATCCTTGAATCCTTTCATCTTTTCATCCTTCAAAACCTCGTTGCAGGACATCCAAACTCTCTTCCTGTAGGATTTCTTCCTTTGATTTTTCTTTTAGTACTACCAAAAAAAGTATAAGACAAAGTGACCCCGGCATTATAGTACCAATCCTTGTTATCGGGATTTCCTCTTTGAGCTCCCGTTTCGACCAGAACAGGTTCAGTACCTGGTTCGATCAGTTCCCCCTGCCGATTCCCAAGTGCTGCCGCCACCGAGCCATTGCCAGCCAATAATTCATTGTAGTTGACGTAAGTACCGCTGACATCGTCCAAATAATCTGTAAATGTTTTTCGGAGTCCAATATCAAAGCCTAAATTGATACGCTCCGTGATACGATATTTGACACCAATTCCCATTGGGATTGAGATTTGGTTTAATCGGTATTTTTCTCCAAACCCATCCATACCTTGTCCTTCTGTACCTAGGGGTTGGAGTTCTACCAACTGACCACTATAATTGGCCTCTGGCTTAAAATGGAAAAAAGCAACGCCACCATAGACGTAGGGTTGGAAGCGATAGCCCATAGAGTTTGTTCCTAGTGGATTGATTTCAATGATTCCTGCTAGCTCCGTTAAGTTGGATTGGAAACTCAGATTACGAGCGCGCAAAGCTTCACTCCTAGCGTCTGCATCCGAACTAGAAATTTTTCCAAACATCAAACTCGCCCTACCTGCCACAAAACGGTTAAAATCTAGCCGACCAAAAATACTTAGGGAAGCGTGATGATTTCCAGTACTTAACATTTTGGAGGTGGGGGTAATATCTCCAGAGTAGCCGGTGGCGCCAAAGATCAAACCTATCTCGGAATCTTGGGAAAAAGAAAGAAAGGGTAATACTGCGGTTACACATACCAAAAGGAAACGATTCATGTCAGAATATTTTATGGGTTTTAAATAATGTTGATGTTGAATCGTAAAATGGTACTTATAATGTGGTATGATTAAAAATTTATGAAAATTAGGTGCGATTGATAAATTTCACCAAGAGAATTTAAGAAACTAATTTTTTCCTTATAGTCTTGGTAGCAAAGAAAATAACGATGAACGGGTGAGTAACTTAGACGAATGAATTAACGCCTCCCTTTTTTGGTAAATTGTTTTTTTTGAAAAAATTTATGCTAATTGGCGGCAGTTTTTTTAAGTTTGATTTTTTTTTGAAAAATAAAGTTGACAAAATGGAATCCACCCTTATTCAAGATCTCGGAACCTTGGTAATGCTCGTCTTGCTACAAGCAGTACTAGGGTTTGACAATTTATTATACATTTCATTAGAATCTAAAAACGCTCCCGAAGATAAAAGAGCCTACGTCAGAAGAGTTGGTATTGGCTTAGCCATTATATTGAGAATTGTGTTACTCGTCGTATTACTTCAGTTAATTAAAATTTTCCAAAAAGTCCTATTCCTAGTGGATTTAGGAAAATTGTTTCAAGGAGAATTTAATGGGCATAGCTTAATCGTTTTAGCGGGAGGTGGTTTTATTATCTATACAGCCATCAAGGAAATATGGCATATGATTGCCTTTGAAGAAGAGAGCGAAGCCGATAAAAAAGGCAGACAAAAGTCCACAGGTCAAGTTATCACCATGATCGTCATTATGAATTTGGTTTTTTCTTTTGACTCTATTTTAAGTGCGATTGCCCTTACAGATGTTATCTGGGTGATGGCACTCGCCATCGTGATTGGAGGTTTATTGATGATTCTCTTAGCGGATAAGATTTCAGATTTTTTAGCTAAAAATAGAATGTACGAAGTATTAGGATTATTTATTTTATTTCTTGTAGGTATTATGTTAGTAACCGAAGGAGGACATCTTGCTCATATTAAAATCATGGGAACCCCCGTAGAACAGATGAGTAAATCCACATTTTATTTCGTACTGATTATTTTGATTTTGACGGACATCGCTCAAGGTCGTTACCAAAAGAATCTGGTGAGAAAACAGAACCAAACTAAAAAGATAGTAGAAGCAGCCAAGGAAAAATCATAACAAAATGTCTCATCAGAATTTCCACCGTGGCTGCTTAGGAATGGTGCATTAATAAATTTACATTTTATGCGCAGTTATTTTTTCTTTATGCAAGGCGAAAAATGTAGGCAATGCAGGGCATCCTGTGCTTGCTTGATGCCAGAGCATCAAAGGCTTTTTAACGCAGCAGAAAGGAAAAAGAACAAGTAGAAAATGTAAAGTTATTAATGAACCATTCCTTAACGGTTATCTTCTTTTGATGATTTGTTCCGCTAAGGATATAACCATCGAATTGCGTTTTAAACCAGGTTCTTGCTGGAAGCCTAAATAGTTTGTCCTCACCTACTTGAAAAAAATCTGATGCCCCAAAAGAGCAATGCGATAAAAACGCCCAACGCTATTGCCCAGTAGGAAAAATCACGCCCAGCACTCAGCGATTCCATATCTCCTATTGCTACCATACTCGCCCAAAAATAAGGGTGCGCCGTCAAAGGATCAGCATTTTCTAGGTAGGTCAGTTTTGCATTTTTTAGGGCTTGGTCTTTTCGTTGTCCCCGAGCTAAATTTTTGTAAAAAGTGTTCATCAATTGAGTGGTAGATTGGTCGTTGGCCATCCAAAGACTCATCAGTACGCTTTTGCAGCCAGCGTACGAAAATGCTCTTCCTAAACTAATCACACCTTCTCCTGCTGCTAATTTTCCGAATCCTGTGTTACACGCACTCATCACGGCAAGTTCCGCCGGAAGATGAAGATTATAAATCTCGTAGGCATTCAAAAATCCATCTTCTATCGTATCTTTTTGTTGGGAAAAAACCAACCCAGAGTACATCGGCTGCCGATCATCGGCAATGGCGTGGGTCGCTAGATGCAAGACCTTACTATCGGGTGCATATTGTTGGAAAGAAAACTCCGATGCTTGATCGCCTAAAAAAATACTTCCTTCAAAATAGGTATTGGCGTGCTTTATTTCCATTTGAGAAAAATCTAATTCGGAAAGTAAGGACCTATCCATAGTTATGCTCGACGCACTATTATCCGCCAAAAGTGGAGTATTAAAACTCGGCGCAAAACCTAAGAAATCATTTCTAAAATTCACTTTTTGATTATCGTCTTTTTCCCAAAGTGATAAAGACCAAGCGTAGTGGATATTATGTTTTTTTAAGAGGTAAGGTAATTTTCGGAAATCACTAGCGGAGGATTTTGGCGCAAGGATTTCGAAGGAAAGATAGTTGAGCACGCCGTGGGGAACAATAACTAACTGTTCCACGGATTCGACTTGCTCAGCTATATTTTTCCATAAAGATTCGTAGAGAAAATTTAATTCCGAGATGTATTTTTCGTTGGCAAAAGAAGCGTTACGAGTGTAATCTTTAACATTAAAATCACGTAGGTATTGGATGGATTTTTCGAGCGAACTGGAAAAGGGATGTTGAAATCCTTTGATTTTATCTTTGAAAATAACAAACGTGTATATATTGTTTTCGTCGTAAAAAAATTCCACCAATGCAGTTTTAGCATCTAGTATTTTTCTTTGTAAATTATCCAAATCTACTTGGGGAGAAGCATATTTTAACTGGAAGTATTTGGCATTGTACTGATCTAAGCTCACCACTTGATCTTCGTATTTTAATTTCAAATCAAATAATTTACTTTGTAGCTTGGTGTGTGAAGTTTCATCAGCTTCGAATATTTGCTCCTCCAAATCTTTAATTTCAAATCCCAATTTTTTTAGACGTTCTAGTTCGCCATCGGGTATCCCAGCATTCTTTAATGCAAAATTGGTATTCATATTTTGCCACAAAATACTTGCTTTACTTTTCTCCGAAAAGTTCAATGATTGCATTAAATACAGGGGATCTTCGGTCAATTGATACATTTTAAAAGCAACCCGAACCGCAAGTTGGAATACCCAAGCCACTCGCTCATTCAAATCCTGCTTGGAGGCTTCAGATTGGTAAGATCTTCGCATTTTTTCGATAAGTTTCACAGCGTATTCTATCGTGTGCAAGGCATCTTCTAGGTCTTTTTGTTGCTTAGTGTTTTTATATTTTTGCTCTAAAATTTCACTCTTTAAATTCAGTAGATCCAAGAAATCCACCTCATTTTGAACTTGGGAAAGTTGGGGATTTATGGTTTCATCTCCGACTCGATAGGTGAAATTACTAGCGATAAACTCCATTCCTTTGCCAACATTAAAGAGGGCAGAATCAATTTGATTGGTTTCTAAAAAAACAATACCTATACGGAAGTAAGTTTGCGCAACAAAATGTTCAACCACGTACTCATGGTCAAAATATTTTTGCAGCGCTTGTCGGTAAAAATCCAATGCCTTATCATACGCTTGCATATCTTCGTAAACATGTCCAATATTTTCGTACGTACCTACTACGTAAGGATGGGTTGGACTCAGTCGCTTTTCCATAATACTTACCCCTTTTTGATATAGCTCCAATGCTTCCTGACTGCGTCCCATGTCTGCGTAAAAGTTAGCCAACTCAGTATATGAACCCGCAGTTTCAGGATGATCTTTCCCGACTGATTTTTCTTGTAGTGCTACGGCCTTTTTCGCATATACTAATCCCTTTTCGTATTCTCCTTTTCTAGCATAGGCTTTCCCGATATTACTATAATATTTAGAAACACTCGGATGCGTCTCTTTGTAATTTAAGAGCTTGATTTCCAAGGCTTTACGTCCGTATTCAATGGACTTGTCATAATCTCCAACTTTACGGTAAAGGTAGCCGAGATTATTATAAATCCGATTGAAGTCTTCGCTGTTAGGTTCAGATGATTTTTTAAAAATACTCAACGCTCGCTGAAAGTACAGTTCAGCATCCCGGTAGTTGCCCATCTTCATTTGTGCAAGTCCAATATTCATTAAAACATTTCCAACTATGGGATGCTTTCTATCATATTTTTTTTCAAAAATCTTAATGCACCTATGATAAGAAATTTGAGCATTTTTCATATCAAACATCTGGTCGTACAAGTCTCCAAATTCTAAATACAAGTCCCCCATTTTCTCGCTTTCTTCGCCGTATAGATTAGCTGTGATTTTTGCACTTTTCTGCAAAGTTGTCAATGCCATTTTATTATATCTTAGTTTTTTTTCAGTCTTTGCGAGACGATAGTATCCTTTACCTACTTTTTCATGATTTTCACCGTGAAGTTTAATCCAAATTGCTAACGCACTTTCAAACCCTTTTTTTGCTTGGAGGTATTCACCGTCATAATACAAATCCTTAGCGGCGTAGTAGAGACTATCCGCTAGGTCAGCTTCACTTTGGGAATGTATTGTTATAGGAAATAAAAAAAGTAAGACATTTACAAGTAGGCTAAATTTTCTCATTGATGGTAATGTATTTTGAGGTTTTAATTTTTAAAAATAAGAAGTTTTTGGAGATTCATAAACCTTTCTCGAAGACTCGATGGGATCATAAAGATCATAAACCTGTCCCGAAACCTCGGTGAAACCATATAAGTATTGAGTTTAATTTTCCCCTTCAGCCCAATCATCCCAAGCTGTCACAATCAGAAATACCCAATAACCGAGAAACGGAAAGCACTAAGACTCCACATCACTCCTCTCTCATCACTCATCCCTCCTCTCTTCCCTTACAATTATCCATTATTTACCTATCTTCGCCCCTTGAATACCAAATATCTCAATCTACGCATTAGCCAATTTTTTTAACAAATTTGTTCAAACTCGAACTATGAAAAAAACATTTTACTTTTTTGGAATTTTAACCTCCCTTCTCTTGCTCCACGTCCAAATCGGATTTGGTCAGGGATCTACCTCCTCTAGGATCAATGGTCAGGTAGTATCGGGAGGAGAATCGTTAATTGGTGTTACGGTATTAGCTACTCACGTTCCTACGGGATCGCAGTACGGAACGACGACCAATGAGGAAGGATTTTTCACTTTGAATAATGTCAACGTGGGCGGTCCTTACAAAATTGAATTTAGCTACGTGGGGTACCAGCAGCAAAACCTTAATGACATTTTCCTTGCCTTGGGGCAAACGGAAACCTTCAACATCGAACTCTCGGAAGGGTCTGTGGAACTCGGCGAAGTCGTCGTTTTGGCGGGTGGTCTTTTTGATGGCAACCGCACAGGCTCCGAAACCAAAGTCACGGAGGAAGCCATCGCTACCCTACCTACCGCTGATCGGGGGCTTAATGATTATCTGCGGGTGACGCCACAGGCAGACGTAGCCAACAACGGCGCTACCAACGGCGGCGGGATTTCTTTTTCGGGAGTCAACAACCGATTCAACTCTATCTTTATTGACGGAGCGGTTAACAATGATGTCTTCGGATTGGCCAACTCGGGAACTAACGGTGGTCAAGCTGGTATCTCTCCCATTAGCCCCGATGCTATCGAACAAATCCAAGTGGTACTCGCACCTTACGATGTCACGCTCGGTGGATTCGCAGGGGGTGGTATCAACGCCGTGACTCGAAGCGGGACTAACACTTTCGAGGGTTCTGCTTACTATTTTTTCCGTAATGAAAGTTTAGCGGGAAAAACACCAACGGATGACGAAAGTGTGGAAAGAACTAGGTTAGCTGATTTCACCGCACAAACTTACGGGGCTAGATTGGGTGGACCGATCATCAAAGACAAATTATTCTTCTTTGCCAATGTGGAAATTCAACGGGATGAGCTACCACGTCCATTTATCCAAAGCGAATACGTAGGAGATAGCGATGCGGGTACGCTTAATCAGATTCGGCAGAAACTCATCAACGACTTTGGTTACGATCCTGGCGGATTCGAAAATAATCCACAAACTATTGACGGTGAGAAAGTGCTGGTCAAATTTGATTATAACATCAACAGAAGCCACAAACTTACGGCGCGCCATAGCTACGTAAAAGGTACTACCGAAATTCACCCCGCACCGAGTGCTTCGAGGGTGGTATTTGGAAATGTGGGATATAATTTTCCCTCCACTACCAACTCAACCGCCATTGAATTAAAGAGTATCCTCGGGAGTAACATTTCCAACAATTTAATTATCGGAAGGACTACAGTAAGGGATGATCGAGAATTACTGGGTGATCCTTTTCCCCAAATCGTTATGCCCGACGGCAACGCTTCGGTTGTAGTAGGTACGGATAACTTTTCCTATTCGAATATTGTCAACCAAAACGTACTGACCATTACGAATAACTTTAGTCTGTTTAAGGGAAAACACAACTGGACTTTTGGTACGCACAATGAATTTTTTGAAATAGAAAACCTATTCACTATTTTCTCTACACCCCGCTACGAATATTTCTTTGATGGGGTCAATAGATTTTTGGCAGGTGAAAATCCAGATTTGTTATTATTTGGACACGAGCAAACCTTTGGGGGTGAGCGCATCAGACTGGGAGATGATGCTACCAACCTAGGGCCCTCCTTCAATGCCATGCAGCTTGCTTTCTACGGACAAGACGAAATACAATTTAGTCCGACCTTTAAACTTACGGCGGGCTTGAGGATAGATATTCCGATCTTCTCGGATGATCCACCGCTGAATAATACCGAATTTAATACCTCGACCATACAAGCATTGCAAATGGCAGAATGGGATTTGCGAGGGGCAGAGGCGAGTAAAGCACCAGCTACCCAGCTTTTGTTCAGTCCGAGAGTAGGCTTCAACTACGATGTGACGGGAGATAAAACTACCCAATTGCGTGGTGGTGTTGGTATATTCACCAGTAGAGTGCCTTGGGTATGGCCAGGAGGAATGTTTATTCGAAATGGATTAAACAGTGCCTTTAATGTAAGGGCTGGAGTAGGACAGCAGGAAATCCTTGCGGATCCTCAGCAGTGGGTAGATAGTCTTTCTTCTACTGTGTCTCCTGCGGGTGATGTTGATTTATTTGTGGAAGATTTTAAATACCCACAAATACTGAGAGCTAGTTTGGCAGCGGATAGAAAACTGGGTAGAGGCTGGAATGCCACTCTTGAGTTTATCTACACTAAGACCCTGAATAATATGGATGTGAAACAAATCAACATCAGCCCAAATCCTATCGGTACACTTGGCGGAGCGGACGATCGTCCCATCATTGATTTTGAGGAGAAGATAGACCCAACCTACGAAAACATTACACTAGTGAGCAATACGAGCAAAGGCTATACGGCCAACATTACTGCCCAGTTGAGTAAACAATTTTCCGAGAATACTATCTTAAACATTGCCTATTCCTACACGGATGCACGAGCAGTAGTGGACGGTCGGGGATTTATCAACAATACTAATTGGGAAAATATCCTAAGTGTACAAGGCAATAATAATCCTTCTTTAGTAAGATCTACTTTTGCCGCTGGCTCACGGATTACTGCTTTTTTCAGTCATCGGATGCAACATTCCGACGTATCCGCTACGACGATTTCGTTATTTTATACGGGAAAATCTGGTGCGCCATTCAGTTACACTTATAACACGCCTATTTCTGACATCTCTACGAGCGCAGGGTACAATGATTTGATCTACGTGCCTAGAAGTCAGAATGAAATTAACCTCATAGATATTGACGGCGGACCATCCGCTGCCGAACAGTGGGCTGCGCTCGACGCATTTATCGAGGATGATGATTACCTAAGTGGACGTCGGGGCGGCTACGCAGAAGCCAATGCTTCCCGTACGCCATTCGAGCATGTACTGGATTTGAAAGTTGCTAGAGACCTCATCATCGAGGGGCAGCAGTTCCAAATATCCATTGACATCTTCAACTTTACGAACATGATTAACAAAAAGTGGGGAAGAAGATACTTTGTGGGCGATAATGTGTTCCCGTTGATCCAAGCAGCTAGAAATGATAGTACCGATGAGTTGGAGTATAACTTCAGCGATCCCGGTGATCCTTTTGCCATTGTGCAGTCGGGTACTTATAGTGCCAGATGGAATGCGCAACTTGGATTGAGGTGGACGTTTGGGAAGTGATTTATAATGAATAATCGTAACTACTTAGCACCATGCTTTGAGAACCTCGTGGACTGAGAAAGCGGGAATGTAAGTGTTCTTAAAGCCAAATTATGGAGCGTTTGTTGGCTTTAAGAACTTTTGCTTTACTTACTTGCTATCCCACGAAGTTCTCAAAGTATGGTGCTAAGCAGTTACGAATAATCTTATTAAGTCATACTAACAAAATACTAAAAAGTCGTACTTATTTTTTGGAGCTAAATTTTTGATTTTCGTCAGGGAAAATCTTTAGCTCGTAAAAGTTGCTTTTTCGTATAAATGATTTGTTGGCTATTGCCTCCCAAGATACTTTGTTTCTAGTACGACTTCATAATATTTTGTCAGCAGGACTTAATAAGATTTGTCATCTCTTAATTCTTAATTCTTTCTTCTCAAAATGACAAAAGAAATAACCAAAGAGCCCAAATCGTTTCCGTACATTCACAGAGATATTAGTTGGATGTACTTTAACGAAAGAGTATTACAAGAAGCCAAAGATCCCGAAACCCCCTTGTTTGAGAGGATCAAATTCTTAGCAATCTATTCCAACAATCTGGGAGAATTTTTCCGGGTAAGAGTTGCCAATCTGCGCAATTTGGTGAGGGTAGGTAAAAAAACAAAGAAAAAATTAGACTATGTACCCAAAGAGGTACTGAGGAAGGTTTTGAAAATTGTGAATGAGCAGCAACAAGAATTTGTTCGCATTTTTCAGGAGGAGATCACGCCAGCCCTTCGAGAGAATAATATTTATCTGTTGAGAAATAAAGATTTGAGCGATGAACAAAAGGCATTTGTGGATACCTACATTCAAGATGATCTGCAACCTCACGTGCAGCCCGTTTTGTTGGTGAAAAATAAAATTCGTCCTTTTCTCAAAAACTCCGAACTCTATCTGGCAATTTTGCTAAAAGATAAAAGCGCTGGCTTGGCCGAGCAAAATGAGCAATACGCCATCATTAGGATACCCACCAAATACCTTCCTAGGTTTATTGTTTTGCCCTCCAAAAATGAAGATCGGCACGACATCATTATGCTAGACGATATTGTGAGGAGAGCGATCAAATGGTTTTTTCCGGGATATAAAATCATTAATTCTTTTTCCATCAAAAAAACGAGGGACGCAGAATTATACATTGATGATGAGTTCTCCGGTAATTTGTTACAAAAGATCAAACACAGCCTCAAGAAGAGAAATGTAGGGCCTGCTTCTCGTTTGGTTTTTGATGCGAGCATGCCCGTTCATTTGTTAGAATTTTTAAAAGAATCTTTTCAGTTAGACAAATACGACTTGATCCCCGAAGGCAGGTATCATAATAATTTTGATTTTTTTGGGTTTCCGAGTTTTGATAAAGATCATCTGAAAATTACGCCGCTACCGCCGCTGCCGTATCCCGAGTTGACTCCCGAGACTAGTATTTTTAAAGAGATAGAAAAACAAGATCATCTGGTGCATCCTCCGTTTCACACCTACGAGCCAGTCATCAGATTTTTTGAAGATGCGGCAAAAGATCCCTACGTCACGGAAATTAAAATCGTACAATATCGGGTAGCCAAAAAATCTAGGATCATGAATGCCCTGATGCAAGCTGCTCAAAGTGGTAAAAAAGTATTTGCATTTATCGAAGTGAAAGCGAGGTTTGATGAAGAAGCTAATTTATCGTGGGGCGAAAAACTGGAGAAATCGGGGGTGAATGTTAACTACAGTTTTCCGGGGCTAAAAGTACACTCCAAGTTAGCAATGGTAAAAAGAACAGAAAATAATCAAACGAAAATATATACCTATCTCAGCTCTGGAAACTTCCACGAAGATACCGCCAAGGTTTATACAGACTTCGGATTTTTTACTTTTGATAAAAAAATAACTGGCGAAGTAGATCAGGTATTTTCCTTTCTGGAATCGGTAGAAAATGTTCCCTCTGATTTTAAGCACCTTTTGGTAGGACAATTCAATCTGCGGAGTGATCTTCTCCAAATGATTAATACCGAAATCAAAAATGCTAAAGCTGGGAAAAAAGCCAAGATGATTTTAAAAATGAATAGCCTAGAGGATAAGGAGATGATTGCTAAGCTCTACGAGGCAAATTCCTATGGAGTGAAAATTGATATGATTGTCAGGGGTATTTGTTGTTTGACACCGAGTGTCGAGGGGTTGAGTGAGCATATTAGAATATACAGTATCGTGGATCGTTTTCTGGAGCATTCAAGGGTTTTCTTGTTTCACAACGGCGGTGACGAAAAAATATATATTTCCTCCGCAGATTGGATGTACCGCAATTTGAGTAAGCGAATCGAAACCGCATTTCCAATCTACGACGATCACCTAAAACAAGAGATTAAAGATGTGCTCGAACTCCAACTCAAAGACAACGTAAAATCTAGAATTATTGATCGAAATAATAAAAATGAATATAAGCAAGGAAATGACGAAGTGCCAATGCGATCTCAGACTGCAACTTATTATTATTACATGAAGCGATTGACCAAGCACAAAAAATAATGAAAGACTATAACGACAGTACTCCATCCAAAAAT
>JBCCJE010000052.1:0-12810 GCA_039027925.1 Bacteroidota bacterium | reverse complement strand
AATCAAAGGCATGACCATTACCAGAGAAACTTGGAAAATTCATGATTTCGTCTCCATTCGTATCTAAGATGATCCAGTCTCCATCCATCACAAAAAAAGTATATTCCTCCTCATTGTCACAGCTACAGGATAAATCCGTATCACAATCATCATCCAAACAATCTACTAATCCATCTCCATCATTATCTATTCCATCATTGCATATTTCTGGAGTAATTATGGTCGTAAGCCCACTAAATTCAGAAGTGTTAGCCGCAGCACCAGGCTCGGTAGCGATAGCCGTAATTCTATCTGAATTAGTCACTCCCAATGAAGTGACATCCAATTGGAATTCAAATCTATTGGTTGTTCGAGTCTGCGTGCCTCCTTTGCCATCCTCTACGTATGATCCTGTGGTATTATCCAAATCGTCACCTGATCCTTCAGTAGCTGTCCCAATGATAGTTACTCCTTCTCCAAACGAAGTGATGTACCCAACAGGAAGTGGATTCGGATTAGGGCCAGCGTCCGCAATATAAAAATCGAGGATTGCGCCTGGTCTGGAGAATCCAGTTACCGTTAGTGTATTTCCAGTTAAATTTGTAGAAATCAATATTGGATAATTATAATTTCCATTGGGTCCAGTATCGCCGTCTCCATTATCATTATTTTCTACGCCCTTGGATCTAATATCAATTCCTAACTCTCCATTATTTCCAAATACATTGTTACGTAGGCAGTTATTAGTTCCTACACCTGTGGTTACAAATAAACCTGTACCTGTATTGTTACGAATGGTATTTCCAATTTCACTTACCGTAGTATTCGAAAAACTTAACCCACATCCTACACTAATGTCGCTTGTCCCTGAACCTACGACGATGATACCGTCTCCATCATTTCCAAGTGCGGTCGTACCGTCTGCACCAACACCTACATAGTTTCCTGCTACAGTCGAATAAGATTGTTCCCTTATTATAATACCATCACCACTATTGGCACTTACTACATTTCCTTCAATGGCATCATTCACACCATCCCCATCTGTACCTACGATTGTATAATCATTAAATCTAAAGGAATGAACCCCGTAATTTAGATTACCAAGCGCATTATTTCCCGTTATATCCGTTCCGATATAATTTCCCGAAATTTTATTCCGCAGATTAGCTCCTGTATAATCTATCCAAATTCCCCCTCCAATAGTACCCACACCATTACCTGATATGATGTTTCGTTCTTCGGTGTCCCTAGTACCATCAGCATCAGTACCAATGATAGCATCACTAGAACCCGCAATGAGCCTAATTCCACTTTCATTAGCCAAGGCACTATTTCCATCTGAATTAGTACCGATATAATTTCCTGCAATTCTGATACTATCCGTTTGATCTATTCTAATTCCTGATGATCCATTTCCACTAATTACATTTCTAAGAATAGCAGGATCAGTTTGAGTAAGTCGATCATCAAAGCCGATGACATTCTCTCCCGTTGATAGTTCAATCTCCATTCCGTGAGTCGTATGACCAACCGAGGCATTTCCGGTACGACTCAGCCCTACCCAATTCCCTGCAATATTTAAATTTTCACAATACTGCGTGAAAATTCCCATTCCAAAGTTGGATATTATATTTCCTTCATTTTCATCATTTACGCCATCACCATTAGTACCAATAAATGCCCCTTCAGATTGATAAGTATGAATTGCATAATTCCCCCCGACTGCTGAAGTTGTCCCATCTGCATTTAACCCAATTATATTTCCCCAAATATGTACATTGGTACTAGCAGGTTCGTAGGTATAAACGGCTCTTCTAAATGTGTTCATCACCAATCCTGAAACAGCAATATTATCTTCAGAAAGTCTGATACAATCGAAGCTAGTTGTATTACCTACTAGCTGAATGGTAAGCTGTCTATTGCTATTATTTCCTTGAACTGCTCCAAATTGTGTGTATCCTGTTATGTGTAAAAAATCATCTGTAACTTCTGGAAGGTTGGTAGTAAGATTAATCGTCTGAGTACCTGATCCAGGTATCATGAATAATGAGTGTTCCCATCCAGCAGGTTTTGTGAGTGAAGGATAACTACCTACTGGTGTATCTTCTTGATCTAGATTAGTACCTTGTAGTTCATTGGCATTGATAATAAACTGATGCAAAGAACCTTGTCCGCTTGAATTAGTATTGACAATAGTGCTATAGTTAAATCCAAAATCAACTCCCGTCATTGCTCCTTCAATTGGAACAGATACCAAGGATATTGGCTCGGAGGTAGCATTGACCAAACTAGAAAGTGTAGCACTCGAAGTATTGGAATTAGCATCTACTTTTGTGGGAGCATTTCCACCTACCTGATTAGTGATGTCTGTTTTCCCATTAGCCTCAAACGTCTGGACTGGAATATGAGGAATCCCCGTGAAGTTTCTTCCTTGGTTAGTACTTACTGTACTATTGACCACTCGCACTTGCAGGGTATCGCCTAAGACATCACTAAATTGATAATCGCCATTAGCATCCGTAGTAGTAGCATCTAAATAAGCTCCAGCTTTGGTATATAACTCTACTCTTACATTTTCCAATCCAATAGCTCCATCAGTCCATCCGCTTACTTGGGCAGAAGTATTGGCAGCAGCGTAATCTCTACCCTCTCCTCCACCGTAATTAATATCTTCGAAAATAGTCCCCGCAATACTTCCACACCCGTTAGTCGTATTAGAATCAAGGTAGGCTAATACAACAGGGCTGGTATAAGTGATCGACGTAACGAGTCCATTAGCATCAACCGCTGGAACACCTGTACCCGCAAGTCCATCATCATCGGTATCGGAAATATTTTCTTCTTTTGCATCAAAACAACCATCATCATCAGAGTCTAGTTCGTAGGCATTGTAAGTACCGTCGGGCGTGGTTTCGCTGTCAGCAATAGTATAATTCAATGTACCATTATCCACAGTCGTTTCGAGTGCATCGAATAATCCATTTGTTCCAAAGAGGCTAGCAGCACCGTCAATTACGCCATCGTTATTGGCATCGGTAGCAGTATGACCCGCCTCGTCCACATCGAGAATCCCATCATTATCGGAGTCCAAATCTAGATAGTTAGATATACCATCTTGATCCGTATCAAAATTTTGGCATCCATTGAACACAAAATCATCCCACGCAAACTCTGTATCTCCCTGAAGATCATAAAAATAAATCCTGAACTCATAATTCGTAGATGGGGCTAAAGATACTGAAGGAATATTCAATGTATCAGGTCCTGCTGTACCAGTTGTAACAAAAGAAACATCAGAAATAATAGATTGGCTACTGACGAAACCATCCGTAGAATATAATAGTGAATACTTGAATGATGTTCCTACATTTTGAAGAAAAGCGACGTGCCAACGGGATATGGTATTAATAGTCACAGGTTCTGACCAACTAGAGGTAGTGGAGAAAGCATAAGATAAATACTCCTGACTAGAGATAGATTCAGCAAGTGTTTTTGAATCTACCCCTGTTACTAATCCATTTGAGAATACAGAAGAAAGAACCAACCCCGAACCTGCAGTTTCATCATTTCCAGAACTGATATAGGTACTATTAAAACTTGGCTTAAAATGTCCTCTTAATTCTCCGGGTGGATCATTTTCGTTGTGACTCCATCCAATAAAAGAAAGCGAAGTATTACAAAATGCTTCCTCCACATCAGGAATCCCATCATTATCATCATCAAGATCTACGGTAGGCGGAATGTTATCATTATCCGTATCACAAGCTAGTGCAACCTGTATTGGGTTTTGCCAAAAATTATTAGTTGGTGAAGCATACGTAATCGAAGTGACTAATCCGTTGGCATCCACAACGGGTACACCTGCCCCTGCTAGTCCGTCACCATCCCCATCAGAGATTCCTTCCTCATCGGTATCATTACAACCATCTCCGTCAGCATCCAGTTCGTAAGCATCGTAAGTGCCATCGGGTGTCAACTCACTATCTGCGATAGGATAATTAAGTATTCCATTATCCGCAGAAGTTTCTAGAGCATCGAATAACCCATTTGTTCCAAAAAGGCTAGCAGCACCGTCAATAATTCCATCATCATTAGCATCTGCTGCGGAATGTCCCGCTTCATCCACATCAAAGATTCCATCATTGTCTGAATCCGAATCTAAATAATTAGCTATACCATCCTGATCAAAATCATCATGTTCCCACAGATAAATTGTAAAATCATCAAAAGCAAATCGGGGATCATCTACGAGGTTGTAAAAATATATTCTAAAAGTATATTCCGTATTTTCATATAATTGAATTTCGGCAGTAGGGCTGAACTCGGTGTAGATAAAGCTACCAGCAGCTGATGCTAACGCAGGCACATCCTCTATAATGACTTGCGAACTAGCAAAACCATCACTCGAAACAGCTATCCCAAAATCTGCACTTGAACCAAATGCCATCGGAGCAATTAAAAAACCAAAAGCGTCGAGATTATATGCCTTGCTCCCATAATCAGCAGCAGTAACAAAACGGTACTCCAAATAATCATTGGCGGCTACGGCAGCAGCAAAAGAGTTGGTATTGATATTATTGACTTGTGCAAATGATGATCCTGGATCAATCAACTGCACCCCTGATCCGTTGGTCTCATTGTAAGGGGTAGAGATAAGGGTATTGTCATAAAAAGGTTTTCTGTGTCCTTCGGGATCACCCGGATCTGGATCATTTTCATTATGTGTCCATCTTATCAAAGTAACGTAATTCGAAAATCCACTCTCATCGTTATCCGTGATACCATCGTTGTCATCATCCAAATCACAAATGTTGGATACATTATCTCCGTCTGTATCTACATTTCCTGAAGCGGCTGCATCACATTCATCAATACAAGAATACAAAACCGCATCAATATCAGCATTAAAGACATTGTTTGTAGTAAATCGCAAATAGCGTACATTCATACTAGTAGCTATCGTCTGATTAAAGAAATTAGTATTCGAAAATGTAAAAGGACTACCTCCTACTGTTGTCCAACTAGTACCGTCAGTTGATTCTTCTAAGGTAACCGACGGATTACCGCCTGTGCCCGGATCTCTTCTCCATCTAACCGTATAATTTTCTCCAATTCCTATTTCGTCTGTTAAGTCAAGAACGAGTTGATCGCCATTATCCCAAAGTTGTGCCCCCGTAGCATCTATGGCACCAAGCGCATCATTAGAATTGGGAACACCTGACTGGGCTACCACATTATCCGCATGACCACTACACGGTGGTGGTGTACCACATATTATTGGAAACTGATTAGGATCTTGCCAATCGTTGTTCGAGGGCGAAGTGTAGGTGATAGTAGTCACCAAACCATCACCATCTACAGTTGGTGTTCCAGTTCCAGCAATTCCATCATTATCCCCATCTGCAATACTTTCTTCCGTTGCGTCAAAGCAGCCGTCACCATCGGCATCTGTTTCGTAAGCATCATAATTACCATCGGCTGTGTTTTCGCTATCCGCAACAGTATAATTAGCTACTCCATTATCTGCACTCGTCTCTAGGGCATCAAAAAATCCATTATCCCCAAATAAACTAGCAGCACCGTCAATGATTCCATCATCATTAGCATCCACCGCCGAATGTCCCGCTTCGTCCAAATCTAAAATCCCATCATTGTCAGAGTCCAAATCTAAATGGTTGGGCACCCCATCATTATCCGTATCCTCAGCTGAATCTATCAATAAATTTATATTGCTAAAATCAAGTACCTGACATTCATCAAAACGCAACGAAAATCTTCTTCTAAATGGTGGAACTGAGGATATCTTCTCTACTTGAAAATGAATATTAAACTCATTGGTGTTATCGTATAAAAAATAAATTCTTAGTCGAGAATCAGGATCAACACCTGTTCCCTCGTAAGTACCATCTGCTATAAACTCTACATCCGTGCCCGAAGAAACTATATCTATAAAACTTGGATTTTCCAGACCAACAGTCGAAGGAGATTCGAAAAGGTAAGACTCATTGGTATTGACACCATCACCATCTACGTCAAAGGCAGTTCCCCCTACTCTATCCACTGAGGCTGCTAAAGTGGAAGTACCAGCATCTACAAATTTGAAATTAAATTCAATACCAGCTTTACCAACAGTAGTAAAATCCATCATAGGTTGGAAGGCATCAGTAAAACCTGTTCCCGAACTTTCGTCGTCAATAACGTGTAAACTGGTATTGGTAATGCCCACAATTTCTACTAAAGCATCTACCCCAGTCGTAACATTTGAGTACCGATAAATAGCTCCAACCGTTCCTCCCGTACCAGATTCTAGTACAGGTCCCGTAAAATCAAAAACTGGAAAAGTACAATCTGCTGGAGTACCATTGGTATTAGTTCCTAGTCCCTCCACATCGTCCAAGATTCCATCATTATCATCATCAAGATCGAAAAAATCACAAATAGCATCTCTGTCGTTATCATTACCACCGTGACAAACAGAAGATGTCGTTACGGGGGTATTATTGATTTGAGGACAGATAGCATCTACCCACAAGCTAACGTTTCCTGTACCAGTAAGACAAGCGGGCATTGTCAAGGCAAAAGCATCTATCGAAAAGGTAAGCCCCGTAGGTAGCGTCACCGTATTGAGCGCATTTCCCCCAATTGTTCCACTCACCGTTCTAGTCCCAGCATCATAATTGATAGTAAAAGAAGAGGCAACATTTGCAGTCGCTATTACATCTGTAGATCTGTAATACCTGCCTTGATTATTACTACACCCAGCAGCGGTAATCATTCCGTTACTAGGATCATCATCCCCAATGACTGTGGTTGCTCGCAATTGAGTCCCACTCTGATCATTAAAATGGATACCGATAAAGTTGGTATTTTGCTGCTGCCCATATTCGCAGAAAACCAACATCGCTTCGGCCGCAGAAGGAGATTGATAATAAAATTCCCCAGATATGGAAAAATCGTCAGCTTGGGTATAAGTCCCATCTAGCATCGTCCCGTAGTAGGGTCTCGAATAATTCCCCGTTCCGTCTTGTGTGCTTCCTCTGGCGAAAGTTCCACCAATTTCCCCATTGTTGGCATCTCCTCCAGTATTGTTGGTACTCGCAGAGTAACCAAAGTTACTTCCATTGGAAGTATTGCCGAGGGAAATCCAACTGGGATCTGAATCGAAATCTGTAAAAGCAGCGCAGCCTCCACAACCTACCGAAATTTCAACTGCGTCAATTTCAATATCACCAGATCCTCTATCAAGATAAAGATACCTAGTGTTAACAGAAGCCACTTTAGATACAGCTACGATTGTGTTATTAGGGCCCGTAGCTTGACCATTCTGCGTGAATCCACTAGGAGAATTTTGTTGTGAACTTGGGAGGGAAGTACCATCGGGTGCTTCCCAAACATCGGTAGTAGCTGATCCTCCTCTGCCCGAAATATAGATCGTATAATTAGTGCCCGCAACTATTTCATTGGGTAGCGTCAAAACCAAGTATTCTGTAGTTGCTCCAATCTCGGTGGTCACTCCATCAGGTGCCCCCGTCGCATTATTGGCAGCGCCATTTCTTACTGACCCATTAGCCGTTGAGGCATAACTTGTAGTATTACAATCGCTATCGGCACAATCAATATCGCCATCTCCATCATCATCTATCCCATTGTTGCATATTTCTGGACTCACAACAGGAATAATTTTAGGAACATCCGAGCTAGAATAAGTATTTGATACAGCAACATAAAAACTACCCTCATTATCATCAGCAGGTATCCCAAACGAAAAATTATCAACGCTCAGCGCCAATACAGTAATCCCACCAAGCAAGAGTAGCAAGGCGGAAAAAAGTTTATTTTTCACCAAAAGAAATTCAAATAACCCGTTTTTGTCCATTGAGTCCCTCTACGTTTAATTAAAAGTTTTTAAGTTTTCTTCTCGGAAAACTAGACCTAGAATTTTAAGCTCGTACTAATTAGTTTTTTGGATTTGGTGATGAATCACTCTGTATTTACAAAATGAAAATCCCCCTATTTTCACGGTTGGCTTCCTCGTCATATTTTTTTATAAAAAACTGATAATCAGTATTTTATGAATAATAATTGATCATTTGCATTTTTTCTACAAATACAATCAGTAGATGAGGAAGAGAAAATAAATCTGGGTAAGTATTGGTTGGTTTGAAAAAAATAGTATGTAAGAGAAAATCTAAATTTTTGATTTTTGTCAGTTTTGACAACAAATAAAAGACAATTATTATACCACGAATAGGGCGAAAATGCTTTTGGTACACTTGGACAAAAACACATTAACTAACCCGCAAATAAACACTTAAACCCAATTGGTAGTTATATTTGTGTTTTAAAATACGCTAACTCATTTGACGGAAAAGGAGACCACAGAGCATAGCGCAAAAAAGTAGCGTATCAGTTAAAATTTAACTCAAAACATGAAAAGACAAGCAGAGGCAGTACTGCCTACAAAGTGGGGAAATTTCAATATGGTGGCGTACGCAGATGACAATCAGGAGCAGATGCCACACCTAGCTATGGTACACGAAAATTTCGATCATACCGAGGAGAAAACCATCTTGGTACGCATCCATTCGGAGTGTATGACGGGTGATCTTTTTCACTCCCACCGGTGCGATTGTGGCGAACAACTCGATACCGCCATGCAACTAACCGCCGAGCACGGTGGGGTGGTCATCTATCTGAGACAAGAAGGAAGGGGCATCGGACTCATCAATAAATTAAAGGCTTACCAACTACAAGATACGGGTATCAATACCGCCGACGCCAATCTCCATTTGGGGCTAGAAGTGGATGCTCGGCACTACGACATAGCTGTTCGTATCCTGCAAGATTTGAAGATCAAAAGCATTGACCTGCTCACCAACAATCCAGATAAAATTAAAGAAATTGATGATTCCCCGATCATTGTAAAAAATAGAGTACCGCTCATTATCCAACCCAAAAGAGAGAACCGTGCCTACCTCCAAACCAAGCAAGATTTGATGGGGCATCTTTTTAAATTATAGTTCAAAAAAAATGAAAGTCTGCATTGCCGAGAAGCCTAGCGTTGCCAGAGAAATTGCGCAAGTACTAGGCGCTAAAACTAGGAAGGACGGTTACTTCGAAGGCAATGGCTACGCAGTCACTTGGACGTTCGGACATTTTTGTACGCTCAAAGAACCCGACGAATATCAAGCCCATTGGAAAAAATGGGACTTCAATTCGCTCCCGATGCTACCCGAAAAATTTGAAACTAAACTCATCAAAAATCAAGGGGTCAAAAAGCAGTTTGGCATCATCAAAAAATTATTCAAATCTGCCGAGGTAGTCATCAACTGTGGAGACGCTGGGCAGGAAGGGGAACTCATTCAGCGGTGGGTACTCAAGGAAGCCAAGTACCGAGGAAAAGTACTCCGACTGTGGATTTCGTCCTTGACTACCGAAGCAATCAAGGATGGTTTTAAAAATCTCCAAAACGCCAGCCAATTTGACAATCTGTATTTTGCGGGTTTTTCGAGAGCCATCGGAGATTGGATTCTAGGTATGAATGCCACTCGACTTTATACGCTAAAGTATGGAGGCTTTAAACAATTACTTTCCGTAGGCAGAGTCCAGACCCCTACCCTAGCCATGCTAGTAGAACGCCACCACGAGATCGAAAACTTCAAACCCGAACCCTACTGGGAATTGCAGACGGTCTATCGAGAGGTTACTTTTAACTACGAAAAAGGAAGATTTCTCAAAAAAGAAGACGGGGAGGCGATGCTAGACAAAGTAAAAAACAAAACATTTACAATCGTGAGTGTTGTCAAAAAAAATGGACGGGAAGCACCACCCCGCCTATTTGATTTGACTAGTCTGCAAGTACATTGCAATAAGCGATTTTCCTATACCGCCGATCAAACACTAAAAATTGCGCAAAAGCTCTACGAACAAAAAGTAATTACCTACCCCCGTGTGGATACTACTTATTTGCCCAATGACATTTATCCCAAAGTGCCGAGTATCCTAAAAAAAATGAGTTCGTACCGCCAATTCGTTCAACCTTTGATTGGGAAAAAAATCAAAAAATCGGGTAAGGTTTTTAATGATAAAAAAGTAACCGACCACCACGCCATCATCCCTACGGGCTTTGAAAAAAACAACCTCCAACCACAAGAGAGAAACGTGTACGATGCCATCGCTCGGAGGTTTATTGCTGCTTTTTACCCAGATTGTTTGGTAGCCAAAACTACCGTCATCGGAGAAGTGGATGGCTTGAAGTTTAAAGCATTCGGAAAGGAAATTTTGGAAGAGGGCTGGCGCGTCCTTTTTCCCAAACCTAAAAAAAGTAATACATTTACAAAAAAAGAAACAGAAGATTCACGCAAGAAAAAAGAGGAAGAAGAAAAGATTTTACCCGAATTTAAAAAAGGAGAAAGTGGCCCACACGATCCTACCTTGGTAGAAAAAATAACCCAACCCCCAAAGACCTACTCCGAGGCCACCCTCCTCCGAGCCATGGAAACCGCAGGAAAAAATGTGGATGACGACGAACTCCGTGACCTCATGAAAGCCAACGGTATCGGAAGACCTTCCACCCGTGCGGCTATCATCGAGACCCTTTTCCGAAGAAAATATATCAGGAGAAAACGCAAACAAGTCGTCCCCACCGAGACGGGTATTGCCCTCATCGGCACCATCAAAAATCCTCTACTCAAATCCGCAGAACTTACGGGACAATGGGAAAAACACCTACGGGACATCGAAAAAGGAGAATACTCCGCCAAGGTATTTGTAGATAATATGAAAGTCATGGTGGGCAAACTGGTGGAAGAAGTGCGCTTAGAAAAAAATGTCAAGCAGATTGTTCAATCCACAAATTCTAGTTTTTCCAAAAGGAGTTCCTCCAAGACTAAGCGAGCGAAAAGCACTAAGGTAAAGAAAGTAGAAAACGCAACCTGTCCGAAATGCAAGCAGGGTGTTTTGCTTAAAGGCAACTCGGCTTACGGCTGTAGCCGCTACCAAGAAGATTGCAGTTTCCGTTTGCCTTTTATTTTTATGGGAAAAGAAATTCCCGAAAAACAATTACTTCGATTGCTGGAGTACGGTGGAACAATTCAACTAGCAGGCTTTAAAAAAGATGGGAAAAAAGTAAAAGGTAATCTGAAGTTCAACGATAATTTTGAACTTTTCCTCAAAGAAAAAGAGGAACGAAAAGTCGGTAGTCAACAGCTCAAAAAGACCTCAACTAATTCAAAACAAAAAAATCAAGATTCGATTCCCTGCCCGAAGTGTGGCATTGGAAAAGTCATCAAAGGCAAAACGGCCTATGGATGTAGTACTTGGCAGAATGGATGCACCTGGCGATTTTCGTTTGATGAAGTGAGGAGACAGGCAGCAGGAAAAACTATGACGAAGGCGTTGGTGAGTAGGATTTTGAATGGCAAGTCTTAGGGGGTCGCTTTCTGCGCCCCTCTAAATTAAACACAAAAAACTGCGAGAAGAATAAACGAATATAAAATGTGATTTCATGTTTCAACAGAAACTTGACCCAATCTTGCCCTACAAATTCCCGATCTCCATACAATTCAATTGGGCGACCTTTTGCAATTCTCAATACTTTGCGCAAAAATGATTGATCTTATAGTACAACACTTGTAACTTTTTCAAATATTACCCTTTATATAATTTAGAAACAGATAAGGTATTAGTTATAAAAAATAAAATTGAGAAATACAGTTTTAATATTAGTATTCATTCATGTTTTGAGTTGTCAACAAAACAAAATTGATCCGTATAAAAATCAAGAAATCAAACAAGAGGAAGTTATTCAAGTAACACCTGATACCTCTATTACTAATTACTATGCAAAGTTAAACTTCCAAAGAGATGACGGAAGGTTTTTAAAATACTTCTGCGAAGGAGATAATTTATTTATAAAATATGGAAATAATGACTTTGAAAAAATATTTAAGGATACCTTTCTATGTGAAATGCCTTACGTTAGAATTCCAATGTTATGGGCAGATGACGAAAAAAGAATATTACTAAGATTTGGATGTGGAAGTCCGTGTTGGGGGTTATATGAATTACCTCTGAATCAGAAAGATACTATTGAACAATACATGTATCATTATGATTATGATACAGAAAATAATATACTGATTCATATCTCCTACCATGATCCTAAAGATGAATACGTCTTAATGGCTAGGAATCTTTCTACAAAAGAGTATGAAATTATTGAAATAGAAAATTGCGATACCTTTCTTTGCTACTGTATAGATTCCATTAGTTTTAATAATCGAGAACTCTACGTCCGATCAAGAACCAAGGAGGAAATGAAAGAAGGATTTGATAGAAAAGGAAGCAATATTTTTGAAAAGAGAATAAGAATCTAAATTGGTTCATAAAGATTAACTCCAACACTAATGAAAATAGTGTTATGAAAATAACAACCAATTAATGTTTGGCATTTTAAAAAAAAAGAAAAAAGAAGGATGCCCTTGCTGTGATAATTCTGATATTGTTGCATTTCTAGTAGGTAACTTCAAAGAGGAATATATCTATACAATAGTCTTCGAAGAAAAAATTGGAGAATATATGCTACATAGGTGTACTAAGTGTGATAGTTTATTTTACAAAGAAAAAGAACACTACAATAAAACATACTACTATCATCTAATTTCCGAAGATCAAAAAGCAACCTTAAAACAATGGGTTGATTATGTACCCACAAAAAATAAGAAATTCAAAAATCAAATTAAGATAATAAAGTATTCAGAAACGTGGAATTCAAATTTTGTGATTCCATGTATGATAAAATTGAAGAATGGTTTGGCATATGATTTT
>JBCCJE010000051.1:0-12825 GCA_039027925.1 Bacteroidota bacterium | reverse complement strand
CTTGATTGGACTGATTCAGCAAGGACAAACCGAAGATCAAGTCACCGAGTATTTGGATGAGTTACAATTTTTAGCATTGACGGCGGGAGCTAAAGCTAAAAAAAGATTTGTCCAAAAACTACAACATCCTGATCGAAGGACTTTTGTTGGGTCGGGCAAAATTCAAGAAGTGGCTGACCACATCGAATCTCACGAAGAGATCAGTCTAGTCATTTTTGATGATGATTTGACTGGAAAGCAGACAAGCATCTTGGAAGAAATGCTCAAGGTGAAAATCATTGATCGCAGTACTTTAATCTTGGATATTTTTGCCAACCGAGCACAAACCGCTCAAGCCAAAACTCAAGTAGAACTAGCGCAAATGCAATATTTATTGCCCAGACTACGAGGGCTTTGGACACACCTAGAGCGACAGCGTGGGGGTATCGGAATGCGTGGCCCGGGAGAGAAAGAAATCGAAACGGATAGACGGATTGTGAGGGACAAAATTTCCCAGCTAAAAAAACAATTAGATAAAATTGACCAACAGAGTCAAACCCAACGCAAGCGAAGAGGTCAGCAAGTACGCGTAGCTTTGGTCGGCTACACCAATGTCGGAAAATCTACCTTGATGAATGTACTGAGTAAGTCTGATGTTTTTGCGGAGGACAAACTCTTTGCAACCTTGGATACCACCGTTCGAAAAGTAGTCCTTGATCGGATGCCTTTTTTACTTTCGGATACCGTAGGATTTATCCGAAAATTACCTCACCATTTGGTCGAGAGTTTTAAGTCCACTTTGGACGAAGTTCGGGAGAGCGATTTGTTGGTGCACGTGGTTGACATTGCGCATCCCCAATTTGAAGATCATCTGCGAACGGTCAATGCTACTCTGCAGGATTTAGGTGCTTTGGAAAAACCGACCATTTTGCTTTTCAATAAAATTGATTTGTACCGAGAGCGTTACTTTGATGAATTTTTGGACAGTGCTACCAAAGTCGAAATCGTCGAAGAGTTGAAGTCCCGTTTAAAAAATGAATTTGAACATGAGAACGTTTTCATCTCCGCCAAAACAAAAGAGAATATCGAGGTGTTTAGAAATCTGTTAGAGCAAAAGGTGAAAGAGCTTTATGCAGTTCGCTATCCGCATCAGGTGAAACATTGGTAAGCCAAAAAACGTGTAAGTAAAGTTCTTTTTAAAAACGAAAAAAGTTGGTTACTGTCCTAAGCATTTGTTTTCTCAAAAAAAATCAATGACCAACTTCCACCATCAAGATATGAACACAATCCTTAGCAAATATGCTAACCTCCTAGTAAAGTATTGCCTAGAAATCAAAAGAGGCGATCAACTATTCATCCAAACCACTACCCTCGCCGAACCTTTAGTAAGAGAAGTTTATCGAGCTGCACTCCGAGCGGGCGGACACGTAGAAGTGAGCATGGAGTTCAGAGAGCAAACTCGAATTTTTTACGAAGAAGCCAAGGGCAAACAACTCCAGAGAGTTTCGCCCACTTACCGCAAGGCAATGGAAACCTTCGATGCCTATCTCTACATCCGAGCGCCATTCAATTTGATGGAAAATCAAAACGTGGATAGCAAAAAAGTCAAAATAAAAAAAGCCGCCCACGCCGAAGTCTCCAAAACTTATTTCCAAAGAACGGGCACAAAAGAGCTACGGCGCAATCTCTGCCAATATCCTACCCAAGCCGCTGCGCAAAATGCAGGCATGTCTTTAGAAGAGTACGAAACCTTTGTATTTGGAGCTTGTCATTTATTCAAGGATGACCCAAAGGCCGAATGGTTGAAGGTCAGAAAATTTCAAAAACAAATTGTCAATCTGCTCAACAAACGGAACAAAGTACATTATAAAGGTGATGGCATTGATATTAGTTTTTCCACCGAGGGGCGTACTTGGATCAACTCCGACGGGCAGACGAACATGCCTTCGGGAGAAGTATATACCTCCCCCGTAGAAAACTCCGTGAACGGAGTAGTGAATTTTTCCTACCCTGCCGTTTACATGGGACACGAAGTAGAAGGGGTCACACTTTGGGTAAAAGATGGCTACATAGAAAAATGGGAAGCGCAACGAGGCAAGGCATTTTTGGATAAAATATTCAAAATGAAAAACACGCGGTACTTCGGCGAGGCAGCCATCGGCACGAACTACAACATCAATAAATTCACTAAGAATATTTTGTTTGACGAAAAAATCGGCGGTACCGTTCACATGGCCATCGGTCAAAGTTACTTGCAAGCAGGAGGAAAGAATGAATCCCCGATCCATTGGGATATGATTGGAAACATGATGAACGGAGGAGAAATTTACGCAGACGACGAGAAGATTTACGAAAGCGGAAAATTTTTGTTTGTGTAGGTTTTGGAGCAGCGAGAGTAGAAAGTAAAAAAATCTGTAAACACATCGTGACCAAATGCAGTTTGATTAAAGATAGAGGCAAGTATGTTCGCTTTTGAAATATTTCCCAATATATTTTGGGCAAAGTATAGGAAAAAGATAAATTTATTTTTTTGCACAAAACCTTCGAAAAACAGGAAAAACCACTTGAAAATATTATTTTTGCACCACTTATTAAATCAACATCTTTGACGGACACCCCTTATTAATAAAGTCAAAGAATAAAAAAAAAAACCGTGAATCAGAACATCGCATTTTTAGAACTGAAATTTGGAAATATTTACGGCGGACCTCCAAATTTCTATGCTGTACACGAGGTGTCATTACTCGTTTTCGAACAAGGATCCAACAAAATTTTCTTAGAAAGTATGACCGTAGCCGTTGACGTAGATATCGTTAGCGTCGAGGCTAGAGTCAACGAATTAGGCAACACTATTGACCGAGTAAAAGAAGTGGTCAATATGAAAACCAAAAGAAGAAGGCCTTTTGATGAGAATTTCCAAATCTACGACAGAGAACTTGACGCTGCCTTTGGTATGTTGCGCCCCGCCCAAAAATGGGTAAGAGCCTTCTTCGGAAAATGTATGCAAAAGTATCGAGTGAGAACCATTGTAACTTTTGACGGAAGAAGAGATTTATTTTTATTAGAAAAAGCAAGGGTACGTTTCGATAGAATGAATATCGTTGATCTACAAAAAGATATCATCAAAGAAACCAACTACCTTTTCTCTTTGAACAAATTAGCGGTAGTTACGGGATTTGATTTTACGGGTTCTATGCTCCGATCAAACAACGAGGAGTACTGGATGCACCCTATCGCTGCTAAACAAATTGTACCCAAATCCGCTGCTTACGATGCTGCTCGATTATTGATGGTACACCAAGAGTTCCACAACCATCGGGACGATTTCTTGATGAAAGCGGCTTTACTGTTGAACAAAATTGAAATGCAAAAAGCGAAATCATCGTAGGATTCGATGATGTTTTTTGTAAAAAAAAATACAAGAGCCTTGTTGATGAATCATCAGTAAGGCTCTCCTTTTTTATGGCTCGCTATGAATTTTAAAAAAACAAATAATCAAGGCTACCAAATACCTCCTCCAGCCATTACTGATCTAGTGGACGCACCGTTAACTCCGACGGTGAGCCTTAGTCCCAACGGAGATGTAATGATATTGTTAGGAAGAGCTAGCTTACCACCCATCGAAGAAGTTGCTCAACGAGAACTGCGACTAGCGGGCATCAGAATTAATCCGAAAACAAATGGCTCTAGCCGATCCTCCCATTTTAATACTATCCTTATAAAATCCATTACCGATGGAAAAGAGAAGAGTGTAACGGGGTTACCAGATTCCCTCCGTATGAAAAATGTAAGTTGGTCGCCCGATGGGACACGGATTATTTTTACCCACACACTTGCTCATGGCATTGAGTTGTGGATGGTTGATTTAAAAAAAGCCACAGCAAAAAAACTCACCGCTGCCCACGTCAATGCTGCTACGCAAGGCTTGCCCTATGCTTGGTTCTCGGACGGAAAAAATATTTTATACAAAAAAATACCTGCGGATAGAGGTGACTTACCACCAGAAGATGAGAAACTCAATGGGCCAACTATCCAATTCAACGAAGGGAAATCTGCCCCAGTAAGAACCTACCAAGATCTGCTCAAAAGTGCGTACGACGAATCCTTATTTGAATATTTTACCGCTGCTCAATTGGTAAAATTAAATCTCGAAAGTGGTGAGCAAAAAGCCCTAGCCTACGAAGGCATGATTAAGGGATTGAGTACTTCTCCCGATGGAAATTATGTGATGGTGCAAAAAATCCAGCGTCCTTTTTCGTACATCGTTCCCTACGCTAATTTTGCGTTCGATGTCGCCATTTTGGATAAGGAAGGAAATCAGGTTACTCAGTTGGCACAGATTCCTTTGTCCGAAAATATCCCGAAAGGATTTGGAGCTACTCGAACTGGGCCGAGAAATTTTACTTGGAGAGCAGATGCCCCAGCTACCATTTATTGGGTGGAAGCACAAGATGAAGGTGATCCCAAAAAAGCAGTAGCCATTCGCGATAAGCTATTTTTTTTGGAAGCTCCTTTTCGAGGGAAAGCCAAAGCAGGAATTGATTTTGAATTACGCTACGGAGGGGTTACTTGGGGCAACGGGGAGTTGGCAATAGCCTACCAGTGGGCATGGAAAAATCGAAGAGAGATAACCTGCCAATGGCAACCCGATAATCCCGACGTAGGGAAAACAATCATCTTTGATCGCTCGTGGGAAGATCGCTATCATAATCCCGGAAATTTTCGAACGCACAGCAACCTGTACGGACGTTCAGTTTTATTAACTACAGGAAAAAATAAAATCCTCTACCTCTCGGGGCCCGGTGCTTCGCCGGCTGGCAATCAACCTTTTATTGATCGTTTTGATTTGGAAAATAAAACCGCTACTCGACTTTGGCAATCCCAAGCACCCTACTACGAAGTCCCCGTAGAAATAGTAGATATCAAAAAAGGAACAGTACTAATTCGCAGAGAATCACTGGCAATCCCTCCTAATTATTTTTTAAAAAATTTGAATACAGACAAAGAATCGCAGCTTACTTTTTTCCAAAATCCATATCAAGCCTTGGATGGGGTAAAAAAAGAATCACTCCGCTACCAGCGTAAAGATGGTATCGAACTCTCGGCTACCTTATATACTCCAGCGGGATACGATGCTAAAAAAGATGGGCCGCTTCCTACTTTTATGTGGGCTTATCCACGAGAGTACAAAAGTGCCGATGCCGCTAGTCAAGTAAAGGATTCGCCCTACGAGTTCACTCGGTTGTTTTGGGGATCACCCATTTATTTAGTCACGCAGGGTTACGCCGTTTTGGATGATTTCGGAATGCCCATCGTAGGGGAAGGCGACGACGAACCCAACGAGACATTTCGGGAACAGCTTGTTATGGACGCAACTGCGGCTATTGATAAAATCGTAGCAATGGGCGTAGCAGATCGAAATCGAATAGCAGTTGGAGGGCATTCTTACGGTGCTTTTATGACTGCCAATTTGTTGGCACATTCCAATTTGTTTGCGGCGGGCATTGCGCGCAGTGGCGCTTATAACAGAACATTGACGCCGTTCGGATTTCAGTCGGAAGAGCGCACTTTTTGGGAAACCCCCGAAACGTACATCAAAATGTCTCCTTTTGTTCACGCTGATAAAATTAAAAGTCCATTGCTTCTGATTCACGGTGCGGCCGATAATAATTCGGGAACTTATCCCATGCAAAGCGAGAGAATGTTTGCTGCGCTGAAGGGACACGGTGCCGTCGTAAAATTGGTGATGTTGCCACACGAAAGTCATAGCTACCGAGCTAAGGAATCCATCTTGCATATGCTGTGGGAAATGACTACGTGGTTAGATAAGTACGTCAAGTATAAAAAGGGAGGTTAATACGTGCCAAAAAATCAATGCTTTCTACTCCGACGAAAAACTGGTGAGCCCCGAAAATTTGGTAAAACTTTTATTTGCAATTTAGTTGAAAAACTTCCAATTTGAAATGCAGTTAACTGATTTTCAGTTTTTTGTGATGAGATAGGAAGGGAATATAATTTCAAATCTCACTTTGACTATAATTCTGATTTTTTTATCTTTGCACCTCCCAATCAGCAGTTTTCAGGCAGTCAATCACACAAATTTCATCCTCACCAACAACCGTTTTATTTTCCATTTGATATAACTTTGATAGAACTGTTTGCCTGATCTTTGAAACTCAGATTAGACAGGAATTTTTATTATTTAACAAACAAGATGTACAGACTCTAATGAAGATATTAGGAATATCGGCTTTTTATCACGACTCTGCGGCGGCGGTCATCAATGGTGATAAAATCATTGCGGCGGCACAAGAAGAACGCTTTACCCGAAAAAAACACGACCCAAGATTTCCAGTCAACGCTACGCAATTTTGTTTAGAGCAAGCCGGATACACCATTGACGAACTGGACGCCATTGTTTTTTATGATAAACCTTTGCTCAAATTTGAAAGACTTTTAGAGACCTACTATTCTTTTGCACCCAAGGGAATCCGATCTTTTATCACCGCCATCCCAGTTTGGCTAAAAGAGAAAATGTTTCTCAAAAGATTGATCCACGAGGAGTTAGCAAAAGTAGGTACTTACGATAAAAAGAAAGTTAAATTACTCTTTCCCGAACATCACCTTTCCCACGCAGCATCAGCGTACTATCCATCTCCGTACAAGGAAGCCGCTATTTTAACAGTGGACGGAGTCGGTGAGTGGGCTACTGCTTCCATTTGCCACGGCAAGGGTAAGGATATAAAAATTCTTAAAGAATTACGTTTCCCACATTCTATTGGGCTACTGTATTCTGCGTTTACCTACTTCCTCGGATTCAAAGTGAACTCTGGTGAGTATAAGCTAATGGGATTAGCACCCTACGGAAATCCCAACTCCGACCGAGTGAAAAAATTCATTGATATTATCAAAACGGAATTAGTGGACATCAAGGAGGATGGCTCGCTTTGGTTGAATCAAGAGTACTTCAATTATGCTACTGGTCTGCGAATGGTTCACGATCACAAGTGGGAAAAATTGTTTGGAATGCCGCGGCGAAATGCCGAAACTGACATGAATCAGGCACAGTCAGATTTAGGCATGGCGATTCAAAAAGTAACCGAGGAGATCGTCATCAAAATGGCAAACGAAGCTAAGCGGCTGACTGGTTCGGATTACTTGTGCATGGCAGGTGGGGTAGCCCTGAATTGTGTAGCTAATGGAAAATTAGTTAAAGAAGGTATTTTCAAAGATATTTTTATTCAACCCGCTGCGGGTGATGCCGGAGGTGCTTTGGGTGCAGCGCAAGTTGCGAACTACATCTATTTTAAAAATGAAAGAACTCCCACAAACGGAGTGATGATGGACGGTATGCAGGGAGCCTATCTAGGACCAGAGGCATCTGATAAGGAAATTGAACTCATGACCCGCAAGATGAAAGCGAAGTACAAAAGGTACGAAGACTTCGGCGAATTATGTGACGTAGTAGCGGGCTACATCGAAGAAGGCGCAGCCATCGGTTGGATGCAAGGACGCATGGAGTTTGGTCCACGTGCGTTGGGAGGAAGAAGTATCATCGGAGATCCACGCAATAAAGAGATGCAGGAGAAAATGAACTTAAAGATCAAGTACCGAGAATCTTTCAGACCATTTGCTCCTTCCGTTTTGGCGGAGGATGTAGAAGATTGGTTCGATCACGAAGGGATTTCTCCGTATATGCTTTTAGTGCAGGATGTGAATGAGAAAATCAAAAAAGAAGTCCCCGTAAACTATCACGAACTTTCTCAAAGGGAAAAACTGTACACCGTTCGATCGGAGATTCCTGCCATCACGCACATTGATTTTTCTGCTAGAATCCAAACAGTACATAAGCAAACTAATCCACGCTACCATCGGTTGATTTCCGCTTTCAAAAAACGAACAGGATGTCCCGTGGTGATCAATACAAGTTTTAATGTGAGGGGAGAACCTATCGTGTGTACGCCCGAAGATGCTTATCGCTGTTTTATGCGAACGGAGATGGACTATCTGGTAGTTGGTAATTTTGTATTTGTCAAAACAGACCAACCACATTGGAACGAAAAAGATAGATGGAAGGAAGAGTTTACGCTAGATTAGAGATGAACTGTAAGTGATGAGTTATGAGTGATGAATCTTATTACCCATAGCTCATCACTAATTAAATAAATACTATGAAAAAATGGATGTCAAATATCGGAGCCCTGCTTGTGTCAACACTCGTTATGTTGTTGGTGTGCGAAGTGGTTGTTCGATTTTTTGTTCCGCAAGAATTGGCACCCGTGAAGTTCATGTATGATAAAGATATGGGATTGATGCACATTCCTCATTTGAAAGGAGAAGAATATTTTCCTGGAGTGTATGACTTTGAGTTTTCGAATGGAGAAGATGGTTTTAGGATTTCGCATAAAGATGCGATGCCTCCCTTTATCAATAAAAAAGTAATGCTCGTAGGCGACTCTTTCACCTACGGAAAAGGGGTAGATGATGAAGAAACTTTTGCTTACCAATTACAGAAAGAAATACTCCGGGATAGTACATTAGTTATTAATTCGGGAGTGGAAGGCAGAGGAACCGATCATGCGCTGCGAGGATACCAACACTACAAGGATAAATACCAACCCGACGTAGTGGTATATTTTGCACATTATAATGATCTAGCAGATAATCTTCGGGAAGAGTACTTTGAGCTGAACGATTCCACTTTGACTCCCAAAACATTTGAAGGATTTTTAGGAGGAAAAAAAGAAATGTTGCGAAAGAGCAAATTGTATAATTGGTTAATTAGCAATTCGCATTTCTTTGCGTTAATCAAAAAAGTGCTAGTGCAAAAATTAATGTCAGGGCAAGTACTAAGATACGAAGACGGAATAGACATGGAAAAGGCAAAACACCTGACGGGAGTTTTTATTGACAAATTGAGAGAAGAGGTCGAAGCAGATGGGCGAAATTTTTTAGCCTATTACATCCCAAGTACCTTAGACATTGAAGCGAGATTGAAAGGAGAATTGACGAAACAAGAGCAATTCTTCGATACTTATTTCAAAGAAAAAAACATAAACTTTCATAACCTTTCGGAAGACTTTATTGATTCGGGCGAAACGGAAATTATCAAACATTTTTATTTGCTCGAAGGACATTGGAATCCCAACGGTCATCAATTAGCCGCCGAAAAATTAAAAACTGACGCAAATGGATTTTATTAAAGACTTATTCAAATTCATGGGAGAGCGTAAAAAATTCTGGTTAGCACCTGTAATCATTATTCTCCTGCTGCTAGGTGTACTCATTGTTATTGGTGGTGGTTCAGCTATTGCGCCATTCATTTATACCTTGTTCTAGCATAGCGTTTTCAGTAGGTGGTTGACCGCAGGTAATTTTTCAAATTACTCGTGGAGGCTGCCTACTGCTAAGAGCATGTCTAAATTTTAACTTCCTGAAAACCAATCCCGAGGACTCGGGACGAACTTGACTTCAAATTCATGCACTCATGTATTTCGATATAATCGTTTATGAATTTATCGTCAAAACCATAAACTGTTGATTTTCACTTTGTTAAAATTTTAGACATACTCTAACTCAAAAATTATTTATTCGACACCATATTTATTTTATAAGAAAACATTCCTTACGGAATACCATTATGGACAGAGAAAAAAAAGTAGAAGCAATACTCGTCATTGTTGTTGGTTTTTTAGCCTTGTATTTTATTTTTGGAAAATGGAGAGGATTTGAAGTAGATTGGATGTTGTGGGTTTCGTTGAGTGTAGGAGTTTTGAGTTTGATGTCATCTGCAATCATGGACGGAATCACTTGGGTATGGTTCAAGTTTGCACACGTACTCGGCAACTACGTAACTGGGCCGCTACTTCTAGGCATCGTATTTTTCTTAGTGCTTTTTCCCATATCTATTTTTGCGAGATTATTTGGAAAAGATCACTTAATGAAAAAACGAAGAGACGGTTCTTACTTTGTGGAAAGAAATCACGCCTACTCCACGGAAGACATTGAAAATATCTGGTAGTCAGTCGAATCCATAAACTTACACATCGGATATCTCCAAGGTATCCGATGTGTGACACTACCTATCAACTAACTTAGCCCACCACCAAAGTATTTGATAGGACATCTCAAAACATCCCCTCATCCGCAAAACTAAAGTACCCCCGCTCCGACACAATCAAATGATCGAAGATAACCATGTCTAGTACTTGCCCTGCCTGTTTTAGTTTTTTAGTCAAAACCTTATCTTCTTGGCTCGGTCGGAGTGCTCCCGACGGATGATTATGACACAGAATAATGCTAGTGGCGCCGGGTTTTTCTAGGGCTTTTCTAAAAACCATTTTGGCATCCACTACTGTTCCTGACACGCCGCCCGTACTCACTAATTCTTTTCCGATAACGGCATTGGAACGATTCAATAATAATATCCAAAATTCTTCGTGGGTCAAATCAATCAAGGTAGGAGCGATAGCCCGAAAAGCATCGGAGCTACTTCTGATCTGTGGGCGGTCTTTGAGGGGCGACATCTGCCTTCTTCTTCCGAGTTCCATAGCTGCGGCGATGGTGATTGCTTTTGCTTCCCCGATTCCCTTAAAGCGTTGAAGTTCTGCCAGCGAACATTTTCCCAAATCATTCAGACTGTTTTCTACGAAATTTAAAATTTTTTTGGCTAGACCTACCGCAGTATCTTCCCTCGAACCCGACCCCAGTAGAATGGCCAATAACTCTGCGTCGGAGAGTACTTGTTTACCTTTTTGTAATAATTTTTCCCTAGGGCGATCTTCTTCCGCCCATGCGGTGATGGCGAGTTTTTCTCTATCGTATGTTTTCATTATAAAGTGTTTATGCACCACAAAATAGGATTTTTGGAACAATTAGATCAATATTGTTATTTCATATTTGAAATAGTAATCTATCAAATAAAAAAGCCATCTTCGGCAATTAGGCAAAAGATGGCTCTTTGATTTCTAACAAAAAAATTCTCTAAATATTCAGTAAGGCTTCTTCTAAATCCTGAATTAAGTCGTCCGCATCTTCTACACCTACACTCAACCGAATCAACGAGTCTGTCAGTCCTACTTTCAATCTTTCCTTCTTCGGAATAGAAGCATGAGTCATACTCGCGGGATGCCCAATTAATGATTCTACTCCCCCCAAAGATTCCGCCAAGGAAAATAATTTTGTGCCGCTAAGAATTTTTTTAGCATCTCGTAGGCTACCTCCAATGACGTCAAAAGAGACCATACCGCCGAAGTCTTTCATCTGCTTTTTAGCAATTTTATGATTCGGATGCGTCTTGAATCCAGGATAATACACCTTATCTACCTTTGGGTGTGACTGTAAAAACTTAGCAATTTTTCTAGCATTTTCACAAGAACGTTGAACCCGTAAATGTAATGTTTTAATTCCTCTCAAAACCAAGAAACAATCCTGTGGACCGGGTACTGCTCCCGCCGCATTTTGAATAAATCGGAGTTGCTGTCCCAACTCGGCTGACTTAACGATGACTGCTCCGTGGATAACGTCAGAGTGTCCGCCGATGTACTTGGTAGCAGAATGTAAAACCATGTCCGCCCCAAGGTCTAAAGGAGTTTGTAGATAAGGTGATGCGAAAGTATTGTCCACACAAGTCATAATATTATGATCTTGCGCCACTTTACAGAGCTTACGAATATCCACAATATTGAGCATTGGGTTCGTAGGCGTCTCTATCCAGATGAGTTTTGTATTTTCATTAATGGTAGCTTCCAATTCCTTGGTGGTTTCCATATCTATGAAGTGTGCCTTGATTCCGAACTTTTCGTAAATCTTGGTCATCAGTCGGTAGGAGCCCCCGTAAAGATCATTGGTAGAAATAATTTCGTCACCGGGATTTAGCATTTTTAGGATAGCATCCATCGCCGCCAATCCACTCCCAAAACAGATCGCTTCGGAGCCATTCTCTAAGGCAGCTAAATTTTGCTCCAAAGCACTCCTCGTCGGATTTTGGGTACGTGCGTATTCGTAGCCTTTGTGCTTTCCCGGTGCATCTTGAACGTAAGTAGAAGTTTGAAAAATCGGAGTCATAATCGCTCCTGAAGATGGGTCAGGCTCAATACCTGCGTGGATAACCTTAGTTCCAAATTTCATGGTCTCGTAATTTATTTGGTAATTGTAAGTTTTCTTTTTTCAAAAAAAATAAAGCGCAAATGTGATAATTCTTTAAAACAAAATCTTTTCCATTCTCGAAAAAAATTAAAAAAATCTCGTAAGAAAGTAGAAAACAACAAAAGGGCAACTTGGTTTTATCCAAATTACCCTTTCTGGTTGTTCTTTAGTATTTCAATAATTAGTTAACTGATGAAGATAATTCTTTACCGGGCTTGAACTTCACTACAGTCTTAGCTGCAATTTCTAGTGATTCGCCCGTTTTAGGATTTCTTCCCGTTCTAGCTTTGCGAAATGATGTAGAGAAAGTTCCGAATCCAACTAATTGAACTTTATCGCCATCAACAAGGGCTTCGCCAATAGTACTGATTACACAATTGACGGCTTCAGTTGCTTGGGATTTGCTGATGTTAGCATCTTCTGCTACTTTGTTAATAAGATCTCCTTTGTTCATTTTAAAATATTTAGATTTAATAAGAATGGCACAAATTTATGTGCAATGAATATTAGATGCAAAATAATTTGCGCTTTAAAAAAACGGTGAACCCCAATGTTTATAAGGGGTTTCTGCGTTTTAACGGCAAATGTAATTATATTATTTTTGTAATTTGCAGTCAATTAATATTTAATTATTTTTTCCAAATCATTTTTATATGAAAAGATTAAAATTGCTGCTTTGGTGTAGTTCCTTTTTGTTGG
>JBCCJE010000050.1:0-12825 GCA_039027925.1 Bacteroidota bacterium | reverse complement strand
TTTTTTCCACCATCGTAAGTGATGTACATGCCCGAACCTTCGCCGCCAGAAGTGAATGTCCAAGGCTTACGGCGAAATTCCCACATGCCCGCAATTAGTTTGTTATGATTGGTAGGATCCATCACCAAGTCTGCAATGCCCGTTGTTTCGTTGACGTAAAGAATTTTTTCCCAAGTCTTTCCGCCGTCGGTAGTTTTAAAAACCCCACGATCCTGACTATCGCCCCAGGCCGAACCTTGAGCACCTACGTAAACCACGTCGGAATCAAAAGGGTCAATGATAACTCGGTGGATGACTTTGGTTTGTTCCAAGCCCATCTGTTGCCAAGTCTTTCCGCCGTCAATGGTTTTAAAAATTCCTTCTCCACTATTTTGGGAATTACGGGGATTTCCTTCTCCCGTACCAACCCATATTTCGTCGGTATTTTTTTGATTGATGGTGATGGCTCCAATTGACTGCGTAGGGGCATTATCAAAAATGGGTTCCCAGCGAACACCTCCACTTTCGGATTTCCATACGCCACCCGAGGCTGTACCTGCGTAAATGATTTCGGGATTGGAAAGATCAACATCTATGGACGTAACTCGACCGCTCATACCTGCTGGACCGATGTTGCGCATCTTTAGATTTTCGAGATCTTCAACATTAATTTTTTGGGAAAAACAAAAAGATAAAAAGCACAGGAGAGAGAGGGGGGTTAGACATAATCTCATCATACGTTGAGGTTTTTTTTGAATTGAGAAAAAGGGAATAGACAGAGAAGAAAAGGGGTAAATCTTTTACTGGTATTTTCTCCCTATTTTCACTTTTTTATTTTTGAAATATTTAAAAATTTGATTGGGCTAAAATACTGTAAAATATTGGATACGAATATCATTGTCATTCTAATTTCAATGTCAATATCTCTGTTTTTTGGAGATATATTCGATTTTTTTAAACAAGTAAAATTAACATATTTTGAACAAGATCTATTTTTTTTCATCAATCTTACTCTTAGTCTCATTGCTGAGTTGCTCTCAAGGTGATACCTCTTATCTTGGAGCGTTTTCTGAGGACAGCGAAAGGTTTCCATTCACTTTTTTTGATAAAGTGGAAAGTTATTCTCTAAACCGAGTAAAAAAAGATACTGCTACTTACCGAATTTTATCAGAGCGATTAGACCTTCTAACAGATCAAATTTTAGCTGAGAGAGAAAAAGGTCATAGAGAAAAATCCTTATCTCTTATTCAACAAACTGTTCCCCTCAGAGATAGCATCGCTCAACTAGGCATTGATCAATTTGAACCTTCGCTGATTTTAGATAAAGCTAATTTTACTTTTGCAAAAACAGCAAAGCAAAAGGAATCTGTTGGTAGGGAGAAATATCAAGAATTAAGAAAAATCATTGCTGATTCTAATCCTTCGGAGTTGGAATACTCTGAATGTACACCTATTTATAGAGATGCTTTACTGTTTAAAAATGAGGACAAAATTGTGGGTTGGATTGACCTCTGTTTTAGTTGTAATCAAATTTCCTCTTTTCCCAAATCTGACATTTATCTAACTCCCCATCAATGGGAAATGCTACGTCAGTTTTTCTTAACCTTAAACGAAAATGGGTAGTTTATAGAAAGCAATTGTCTCTTTTAAAAAACAAAAGTACTCAATAATTGTCTTCCTAAAAAGACAAAAAAATACTATAATTGTCTTTCACAAAAGACATTATGAATAAAAAAGCAGTTTTTCGTCAAATCATCTCTGAATTTATTGATAGACCATTACCTAATGTCCTGTCGAGATCAATATCAATTCCTCACGATATTCCAAAAATAATATCAGTACTCGGCCCGCGTAGAGCAGGAAAAACCTATGTGCTTTTTTCGATCATCCAAGCACTCCGACCAACCATTAATCGTAATCGCTTAATCTATATCAACCTAGAAGATGATCGCCTTTTCCCTTTAGCATTGAAGGATATGAATGATTTTTTGAATGCTTACTATGAGCTTTTTCCAGAAAACAGGGCACAACAAGTATGGTTCTTTTTTGATGAAATTCAAGAAGTACCCAATTGGGAAAAATTCATCAGAAGAATTTGGGATACAGAAAATTGTAGAATTTATCTGACGGGGTCTTCCTCTCGATTGTTAAGTCGAGAGATTGCTACTTCTCTGAGAGGGCGCACTTTACCGTTCGAAGTTTTTCCATTAAGTTTTTCGGAGTTTTTACGATTCAACGAAATTCAGATTAATGCACTTACAGCCAAAGGGCAGACTACGGCGCTACATTGGTTTGACCGTTGGCTCAGACAAGGTGGTTTTCCCGAATTGGTTTTTCTACCCGAATCCTTACATCGAAGAACGGTTGATGAATATCTAGCCTTGATGTTATACAAAGATTTGACGGAAAGATTTTCGCTTAAAAATCCTTCTTTGCTAAAATATTTGTTGAAACACGTCATAAGTAATTTAGCCAATCCACTTAGCGTCAACAAAATATTTAACGACATCAAATCAAGAGGATTTAAACTGAGTCGCTCCACAGTTTACGATTATCTCTCGTATTTGGAGGAGGCCTTTTTGATTTTTAAAGTAGATATCTGGCACCGTTCCGTCAGGTCGCAATCATTGCTACCAAGTAAAATTTATTTGATTGATATTGCTTTTAAATTTGCTATGACCATAGGAGAAGATAAAGGTCGGTTACTGGAAAATGCAGTTTATCTTCATCATCGCCGACAGGGTAAACATTTATATTATGTATTGAAAAATCAGGAGGTAGATTTTTACTGGGAAGGAGGGAGTCCAATTAACGTTTGCTACGATATGGATAATATTTCTACTCGAAATAGAGAAATTAAGGGCATGATGGAAGCCTTAGATTTTCTAAAACTTAAATCAGGAATTATTCTCACTAGGGATCAAACTGAAACGATAGAGGTGGCAGGTAAACGCATTCAGGTGCTACCTGCTTGGTCATACTTTTTGGAGGATTAGACCTACACGCCTAGACTCAGATTAATTGAACAGAGACACAGCACCTCTACGTTCCATTCCATTCACGTTAGCTCAGTAAGAAGCACTAGCACACAGCAGGAACACAAGAATCCAATAAAAACAAGGGACTAGACCTTTTTTCCACCCTCCCTTACGCCTTTTTTCCTCCTCCTTTTTTTTCGATTACTTTGATTTTCCCATCAAATTTGTTTCGACAATAATTTTATTGTTGATTACCAAAATTTATCTACGATGAAAAAAATCATACTCCTTTCGAGCCTTGGACTTTTAGTTCTGGCTTTGTCGCTCCTTAGTTTTTCGGCTGAAAAATCTCCCAAAGTCAATCTCAACGAAATTGAATGGTACACCCTCGAAGCAGCCCTCGAAGCTAATCAAAAAGACGGCAAAAAAATTCTGATAGATGTATATACGGATTGGTGTGGTTGGTGCAAGGTAATGGATCAAAAAACTTTTACGAATCCCGAAGTCATTCGCTACGTCAACGAAAATTTTTACGCCGTAAAATTTGACGCAGAGCAACGAACACCCATCACCTACAAGGGTAAAAAGTACGAATTTCTTCCCGGAGGAAGAAGAGGTATTCACGCCTTGGCTTACGAATTGTTAGACCGAAATGCAAGCTATCCTTCCTTCGTGGTGTTGGATGAAAATATGAATAGGCTTGGCATCATCAAGGGCTACAAAAAACCAAAACCATTCATCTCTGCCCTCCAACAAAAAGGGGGACTCGGATACGGCGTATCGGAATAGATTTTCCCAATACTAAAAAAAATCACTAACAATGTATTTGGCAAACAGGCATTTTCAGTTTGAAGATGACCTGTTTCTTTTGGTATGGCGGTGGTTGGATTTTTGGGAAATATATTTCTAACACTCTCGCTTTGATAACCCCGTGGAAAAAGGAAGTTGGAAAGCAAGGATTGCTAAAGCCATTGATACTTTCAAGAGTCAGCGTTAACAACCCTCACCTCCCGCCGCGCCATCTCCACGGGGTTGTCAAAGCAGTCATCACTTCTATCTTCCTCTTTTCCCTTTCCATCAAAAAAACCTCGGATTGATTAATTCTTTTTCCTCAGTTTTCCCGACACAGTACCTGACTACTCCTTCGATGGTGCCGCTGGTATATTCTCTGATTTTCGTAAGTGTGATGTCGTAAGAAATGCCAAAGAGAAAACTTGAATTGATCTGAGCACCGAGCAAGACATCAATGGATTCTCCGCTATTTCTTTCTAATCCTCCACCTAGTCGGTAGGTCAGTCCGGCGGTAAACAAATCCGAAAAAACGAAGCTAGCATTGATATCGGCATCAAAAGGCGCATGCGCTGCGTACTTTACCAGTAGTTGTGGTTTGAAATCTACCTTTTCGTTGATCTCCAAAAGATAGCCCGTCATCAAGTATGCGTGGAGCGTTTCTTCGGATAAGCGCATGCCATCTTCGTTGAAGTCCACATTATTGGAAAGTAGTCGGGGGACTGATACTCCCAGATAAAATTTTTCATTTTGAAAATACGCACCCGCTCCAAAGTTGGGAACATACTTACTCCTAAAACCATTAGGGATAGCTCCGTCGAGCGCAAGGGGCGCAGAAGATACCAATTCATCACTCGAAAAGTCATTGCTCAAATACCGCATAGAAGTTTGAACGCCTAAGCCCAACATCCCTGTGGCTACTCGAATGCGATAGCTGTAAGTTCCTTCTATTGTGATGCGTTCCGAAATGCCGATGGCACTGCGCGTAATGCTTCCTCCGATGCCAACCCGCCGATCGAGTATTGGCATGTTAAAATTTAGCACCTGAGTATTGGGCGCACCTTTTAGTCCGAGCCATTGATTTCTGAACATGACCGTCAAGCAGGCGGTCTCTTGGCTTCCGGCGTACCCCGCATTTAGTCCTAGTTTGTTATAGACAAATTGGGTGTATTGGGGTTCTTGCTGCGCAAAAGTGATTAGCGCAAAACTGGCAAGAATGATGGTAGTTAAAATTTTTTTCATAATCTGTTGGGAATTATGAATGAAGAATTTTTTCTTTTTTGTTAGAGTGCGCTCTCGCACTTTTCTTAAAAAATTCGCTACAGTTTTCTGATTATTTCTTTCATTCCTTACCGCTCTAAAACTAAAAATCCCGATGTCGGCTTTAGGCCATTGCCAAAGTCAACAATGAAAAAATAAGTACCTACGGGAAGGTCGTTTCCGTTGAAAGTGCCCCGCCAATTATTTTGGTAGTTGGTTTGCCGATACACTTCGTCTCCCCATTGGTTAAAAATAGAGACTATATTTTCGGGGTAATCACCCGTCCCAAAACAAGGGATCAAAAATTCGTCGTTGATCCCGTCATTGTTGGGGGTAAAGATAGTGGGCACTTCGCAGGGTACATCTTGACCTACGTTGAGCGTAACGGTTGCCGTCGAACACTCCTCGGAACAAATCACGCTACAAATTTCATATTCGAATTGATCGGTGCCTACGAAAACTAAATCGGGGACGTAAGTGAAGATACCATCATTTTCCTCCAATGTTCCGTGGGTAGGATTTGAAAATAAAAGAGTATGATCCCCCACGATACTATCATTCGGCAGCACCTCAAAATCTAAAGTACCGTTAAAAGAAATTTCAAAACTGTCATCATTGGCTACGGGAGTAGGTTGATAAAATAGCACAACCTCGTCCGTAGAAAAATCTCCACAAATATCACTATTCAATGTCCACGTAAAAATATTTTCTCCCACCTCCAGATCGAAAACAAGCGTATTGAACTGATTAGGTTGGGAAATACTAGCATTGGAGGTAGTCGTCCAAGTACCCTCAAAATTGCTCGGAGGATCTTCCCCGTTCAGCAGGGCTTCCTCCTCGCCACAGATAATCAAATCTACCCCCGCAAAGGCTTCGATACCTTGGGTGCTTTCCGTGGTCACCACAATTATATCGGAGGCAAAGTCGCCGCAACCTTGATTGCTGACTGTCCAGATAAATTGAAAAGTATTGTCGAGAATCAATCCCGTAATTGTAGTGTTAGGATCATTGGCATTTACGATTTGTACGCCGAGCGATTGTTGGAAAGCAGGCTGCGTCCAAGTGCCTGTGAACCCTACGCCCACGGGAGTTGCGTTAAGATTCAGGGTCGTCACCTCGCATAATTCCACATCGTCTCCGGCTTGTGCCAACGCCATCAGACCATCCACCGTGACTGTAATCTCATCCGTAGAATAATTGTTACAAGCCCCGTTGGAGAGTGTCCACGCAAAGGTGTAAACTTCCCCAACCTCCAATCCTACGATGGAAGTATTCGCAGCATCGGGGTTAGTAATGGTTACGGGCAAACCGCTAGTCTGACTCCAAACACCAGCACCAATAGCTGGCGCTTGGGCATCAAGGTCAACTGAACTATCGTCGCAAACAAAAATATCAGCCCCCGCAAAAGCATTGTTATTGGGCACGTCATTAAATTCCACAAAGGTAGGATCGGAAGGTAGGGAAAGACAGCCCTCCACCTCAGCCACTACGTAAAAACCGTGTGTGCCAACACCGTAGGTAATCAGATCAGGTACGGTCACGCTTATATCAGTAGTAGGGCCTCCTACGATATTTCCGTTCGTCAAGCTGTACCAAGTGTAAATGGCAAAAGGAAGTGCCGACCCATTGGATACCATCAGGTCGAGTGTTGCCATCGGATCATCCAGACAAATATCTCCACTATTTAACGCCTCCACGGGATCGGGGGCATTTTTCACTTCAACTATCAGCGGCAAAGAAACATCGGACAAACATCCATTCACTTCCACCGCAACGGAGTACTCCCCTTCGTGGATATTTTCCGCAGGGAAAATAGTAGGATTTTGAATTGTTGAATTGAAATTGTTAGGCCCTGTCCAGAAGTAAGTTGCTCCCGCAATCAAGTCCGTGGTGAACTGTAAATTTTCGCCCTCACAAACAGGCGCATTGGAAGTAGGAATTGGAGTGGGAGGTGTGCTATTTATATTTACCAAAAAATCTTCCGAAGGAAGTGAGGTACAGCCATCCACCGTAACCGTCAAGGTATAATTTCCAGAGTCGCTGGGACTAGTATTATTGATGGTAAGCGATCCCGCATTCGTAGTGATGATTCCTTGCCCTGGAGACTGCCAATCATAAGAAACCATTGCGCCCGTGTAGGTATTGTTATTTAATTGCAATTGCAACGTGTCTCCCTCACAAAGTTGATGATCCAAGGTCATGATCATTGGTGTAGGTGGTAAATCATCCACATTGACGATGTGCGTGTAAGGGTCAGAAGCACAGCCATCGCTAGAGACTATTACCAAGGTGTACATACCATTATCGCTCGCACTGACACCAGTTAATATCGCTTCGGGCGAGGAGGAAGTGAACCCATTGGGCCCTGTCCATTGGTAGGTAAAATTCCCCGGAACGGCAGTCAGAGGAGTTAGAATCATATCCTCATTTCCCGTAGCACAATCCACTTGGTTATTAGAAATACTGATGATGATCGGTACTTCCAATACTTCTACATTAGTTGTTGCGGATGCCTCCGAAAAACATCCGTCGGCTTCCACGATGACGTAGTAACTGTAATTTCCCAGCAGAGGATTAATAAAAGTGTAACTGGGGATTTGGGTAGTTGCCAAAAGATTTCCAGAGCCAGCAGTTCCCTCGTACCAATGATAATTGACTCCATTGCCTGTGTAAGAAGCTGTTGTCAACTCGATGAACTGGTTGGCACACACTTCCGTTGCCGTTGCCGAAATGGGAGGGGTATCAATTGCGGGATCAATCGCTAAGGTGATTGATCCCGTAGAGGTGCAACCACTTTGTCCCGTTATCTGGACGATGTAAGTGCCCGAGTAATTAATGCTAGCATTTTGAATTATCGGATTTTCGTCAGAGGAAACAAAGCCATTCGGGCCTTGCCATTCGTAAGTATAAATTCCAGCGGGCGCGTTGGCGAATAAACTTAAATTTTCGTTGCCACACGCCCCTACTGTAAAAGTGGGAGATAACTCCAAGGCTTGAATTGCTACCGAAGCCATACAAGCCGAAGTGTTGCTAGCAGCGTCTGTAACCTCTAGCACTACCTCGACGGTAGTTCCTACGTCGGCGCAGGTAAAAGTATTTGGAAAAACACTCCTAGCCACAATTCCGCAATTATCCGAACTTCCCGAATCCACCTCACTTGGATCAAGGATATAACTTCCGCCATCAGGACTTACATAAATAGTAGTATCTTGACACATCGCCGTAGGAGCAATGTTATCTTCTATCGCAATCTCGTAAGAGCAAGTGCTGGCGTTTCCGTTGACATCTTCTACTTGGTAGGTGACGGTAGTTGTTCCGACTTTAAAAATATGCGAAACGGGAGTAAGCGGAACGGGAAAGGTACTATCTGGAATCGTAGTAGCTCCCGTAGCAAAATAGGTGATTGTGGTAGATGAATTTCCCGTAATTGAAATGTTATTATCATCACTTTGAAGCCCACAATTATCTGTCATGTTCGTCGGGGGAATTAAATCTACCGCTGTTCCCACAGCACAATCTGCCGTATCGGGAAGCGATACCGTCAAATCTGCAGGACAATCAATCGTAGGAGGTTCATCATCCAAAATTGTAACAGTATAATTACAAGAGTCCAAATTACCTGCGCAATCAGTAGCAAAGTACGTCACCTGATTTTCTCCTACACCAAAAGTGTAAGGTACATCGGTTTCCACGGGTACTTGTACCCGTGTCCCTCCATTCACGCTGTATTCATAAATCAATCCATTCGGAGCGGTTGTAACATTACTATTACAATTATCGGTAATAAAAGGATAGCTCAAAATAAAATCCGCACCACAAATCCCTGAATCATTATTTAGAGTAACATCTATCGGACAATCCACAAAAACGGGAGGGGTATCATCCACCACCGAAAACGTTACCGTCGTGTCCACCGCATTGCCGCATTCGTCAACGGCTACAAAGGAGACATCTTTAGTTCGGTAAATTCCTTGCACTAAAGAGGGACAACTCGCCGAACTCAAACCGAGCGCAGGAGTCGTGAAGGTGTTAGCATCATCAACGTCATAACTTCCCGGCTCTAGTGTTAGCCAAGTAATCGCTCCACAATTATCGGTGGCCGTTCCTCCGCCAAAGTTATTTAACCAATCATCATAAGCCGCATCGGAGGAGGCATCATCCACGCAAGTTATCGTCGTACTTTGTGGGAGATTCACAAAAATGGGTTTTGTCAAATCCTGCACACTAATTAGTTGGGTTTGGGATGACATATTGCCACAAGCATCGGTTGCCGTCCATGTCCTTTCGAGGGTGTAGCTATTACTACATCCACCTGCTACGGTAGCATCGCTAAAATCAATGATTGGATTAGCGTCGCAGTTATCCACCACGCTAGATGGTGATCCCGTCAAAGTCATATTTCCCACCTCATCACACTCAACGGTCACGTCGGCGGGTAGGTCAAATGTAGGAGCATTGTTATCTTGGACAGTAATCACTTGATTATCCATACCAGTATTACCACAATCATCGGTTGCCGTCCAAGTTCGAGTGATGACTATTGTGTGTGGACAAGCCCCAACCGTAGTATCCGCATCTATCGTAATGTCGAAACTGGTATCACACAAATCAGTGACCATCGGTGTTCCAACCTCAGGAACGTTATCACATTCCGTAGTCACATCGGCAGGGGCTACGACGGTAGGCGGCGTGGTATCCTCCACAGAAAAATTGGCAGTCGTGGAATTAATATTTCCACAAAAATCCGATACGTTAAAAACCACCGTGACCGACCAATTACAATTATTTGCGGGAACTTGTGGGTAATTGGGAAAATCTCCAAATGCGACTATTCCCGTTTGCGGAATAGCATCATTGGTTGCGTAACTAAAGTTGATCCAAGTGGGTGCCGAGCATCCTTCCGTAGCGATAGCCCCCCCTCGATTATTGATCCAACTTTGTAAAATGCTTTGGTCGTCATCCTCACCACACGCTTCCGTCAAGTCCGAAGCCATCGGGTCAATTACGGGAGGATTGGTATCAATGATTGAGAAAGTAGCTCCTACACTCGAAGTGTTTCCACAGTCATCTGCTACCGTAAATGTTACATTATAAGTTCCCGTAGTGGGGCAACTCGGACTAAAGGAGGCTGTATGCGACCAATCCGATGAGCCAGCAGTATTATCAATAGAAGAACACACATCTTCCGCCACGGCACCTCCGTGGGCATTTAACCAACTGGTATAATCACCAATTGAAAAACTATCACATTGAATGATGGGGTTGGAAGGATTGGTAATGATGTTCGGAGGCGTATTGTCAACTACGGTAAAATTAATCGTCACATTGTCCGTATTGCATCCGTCATCTACGGTGTAGGTCACGGAAGCGATCCCTGTACCAGCACAAGTACCGCCTACGATACCGGTAAAATTATTTGTCCAAGTCACGGCTGCACAATTATTGACCACCGTAAAATTATTGTTATAATTGGCAATAATCGTAGGTGGATCGTTAGGTACACCATCACACTCAATGATGACATTGGTCGTGACGGGAGGGTTTATTGAAATTTGCGATTTCCCAACTTGAGCGAAAAATAATGCAAATAAAATCCCAATTACCATCTGATGAAGCGTGCATGTTCTCTTATTCATATTTTCAGAATTAAATCATCTCCGAAGGCTGTACTCGTTCACGGGGCTAAGAATATCGTCTAATTTTTAAAACACAACTCCCTTACGCTAGGAACTACCACGTAAGTGCTGGTGTAAAAAGATGGTGTGATAAAGTAAACAGTTAGATTAGGGGAAACCACTTGACCACTTTCAAAAAACCAAAGAGGTCAAGTAATGCACATGATCTGGAAAAGAAAAATTCTCAAGTGTGTTTGCAAAATGGTAACAGTTAGGTTCATTAAAAACCCTCTCTTTCAACTATCGAAAATTTACTTTCGATCCCGCCTTATTAAAAATAATTTAGGTACTTGGATGGGTAGTTAGGCGAGTTGTAAACGGTACTTGGGAATAACTTCGAATTTTTAAGATTCATGTTGATTTAGCGACAAATCGTACCCGATAGCTGGGCTTTCTGTGGTAAAATGTATCTTCCCCGTGCGCAGGGAATGTACTTTTTGTCACTTTATTTCTTTACAAATATAAAAAAAGTGAAACATTCGGCTTAACTACGAAATGTCTTTTTCTGGATTTTATGGATCATTTGTAAGTATAATGCTACATTCTGCTCAAAGTTTAATGTCTTGTTTCTGTTATCACAAGACATTAAATGTTTCGTAACTATTCAATAAAAGTGAGATCGCTTCACTCCGTTTTGTTGTACGCAACCTAATTCAAACAGCACTTCTTATATTTTTTTCCACTTCCACAAGGACAAGGATCATTTCTCCCTACCTTTACTTTTCCTTTAACTGCCGAGGTAGAAGTAGAACCTTTACGAGCATTTAACTTTTGTTGCAGTACTCTTAATTCAGCTTCTTTTTCAGCCTTCTCTTTCTTTAGTTCAGCAATTTTTCTCCTTGCTTCGGCCATGCGTTCAAGGCGCTCCTCCTCTGTTTCTTCGCCATACCATTGTTTTCGAATTTTTTGATAGAGACTAAATATATTATCTTCCACTTTAGTAGCCATTGCTGGATAACTCTTATCCATTATATCTTCTTTTATACTGTTGTAATCTCCACAAAGCATTACATCTACATAGCCTTCATCAAAAAACCTTTGAACGATGGGTAAAAAACTTTCATCACTAAAATCACAAATTTCCGCTATTGCATGAGAGATAACATCAACATCACTCTCTAATGGATCATTTCGATTTTCCCAAAAGTAGTCCAATATGTCTTTGTACCAATTGATGACTTCTTCTTTACGGTTAGGATCATTATGCACAATTTGCGTAACCGCTTGTTGGATAACTATCTTTGCAATCTCTCCCGTATTTTTATCTTTCTCAAAGACTAATAACTTCGTCAGATCATTTTTATCAAGTCGATATACGAATCGCCAAAATGTTTCAAACTTATGATCACCGTACCAAAAATCAATAATATCTGGATGATTGGAAAAGTGATCCATCATAATGCCTAGACCATCATTTGCCTTAATCTCTGTGAGAAGGGCTAAAGCATGTAAAGGAAAGGTAGTATGGGAATGCCAATCATCTTCTTCCCAAATTTTTCTAAAAAATTCTAGCCGATTAATTGCATCTTCTAGGACTTTGATCAAGTCATCCTTCAAACTTTCCTGAGGTAGACGGAGTATCTTCTCCAAATCTTCTCGCTCAATATTTACTCCATTATTATATAAGATTTGAATTTCAGGATGCTGAAAAACTGGTGGTTCAGAAGTTTGGCGTTGTGTGTAATCATACTTAGATGTTCCTTTTCTTAGTTCATCTCTCGCAGCAGCTTTCTTTTTATATTGCTCCTGACTAAAGCTACCTTGTTCATCATCTAATAGCATTTCTATTTGCTGAATCACTTGGTGATCTTTTCCCAAAACATCTATTGCCATTTTAAGCCGAGTCTTGACTGCTTCAAAGTTTCTAGTAGCCAAAAGATAACGACATGATATTCCAAAAAAAGAAGAAAATTCACTCTGATGAAAAACTTTTCTTTCTGGATATAAATCTTTTAAATCAAGTGCTTGTCCTAATATTTCTGGAATCTTGTCTAATTCATTATTCTGTAGATGACCAACACATTTATTTATTTTCGCAAATATTTAATGGGTTTTTTCTTTAAACAATTTATCTTTAGCGCTATTTGCCTTTTAAATTTTTCATTTTTTATAATAAAAAACGACTAAGTAGTTTTTAAAGGCAG
>JBCCJE010000049.1:0-12871 GCA_039027925.1 Bacteroidota bacterium | reverse complement strand
TTGCCACGCACTACCACGAGTTGAATGAGCTGGCCAATAAATTTTCCAGAATAAAAAATTTCAATATCGCTACCAAGGAGGTTGGAAACAAGGTCATCTTTCTGAGAAAATTAATCGAAGGTGGAAGCAATCATAGCTTTGGAATTTACGTAGCCAAAATGGCTGGCATGCCTAGAGGCATCATCGAACGTGCTGCCCACATCCTCACCCAATTAGAACAAAAGTCCATTTCCAACTCCGAAGACAACGATACAACTTTGATTCAACCCGATAAAAATATTGGGAAAAAATTAGAACAAGTCCAACAACCGATGCAGTTGACTTTTTTTGATGCCAACGATCCCGAAATGGAAGCGATCAAAAATGAATTGTTGGAAATGAATGTAAACTCCATGACGCCCATCGAAGCATTAATGAAGTTGAATGAGTTGAAGGGGCGGATAAAAAAGTGAAGTTGAATATCCGTTTACTTTAAATAAAAACCCTTACCTTTGCGCCCGTTAAAAACCCATCGTCGCCTTGCGTGATTAAATGGGCATGGTTAAACCAAATAAATTTTAGCAAAATGGCAGTTAAAATTAGACTACAAAGAAGAGGGCGAAAAAAAGCCCCTTTTTACCACATCGTCGTTGCGGATGCTAGAGCTCCGAGAGACGGCCGATTTATCGAAAAATTAGGGACATATAATCCCATGACTAAACCAGCGACCATCGAGCTGAACCGCGATAGTGCTTTTGATTGGTTAATGAAAGGTGCTCAACCTACCGATACGGCTCGCGCTATCCTCCGATTCAAAGGTGTCATGTACCGCAAACACCTCATGCGAGGGGTGCGCAAAGGAGCACTCACCGAGGAGCAAGCAATGGAAAAATACAATGCTTGGATCGAAGAAAAAGAAGCTAAGTTAGCTAAGCGGCGTGAAGAAACCGCCGAAGAAAGACGCCAATGGCACGAAAAGATAAACGGCAAAGCTCCTGCTAAGAAAGCTACGGTAGTAGAGTCCGAGCTAGTTGAAAATGCACCCGCCGAGGTGGACAACCGACCAATGGCTGAGCAAGTTCAACAGGATACCGTTGACTCCATTGCGGCAGCTACGGCAGGAGAGACGGAAGCAGCAACTGCACCCGCTGCGGAGGAAACACCAGCCACACCTCCCGCCGAAGAGACTGCACCCGTTGCCGAAAAATCTGCACCTGCACCCGAAGCACCCGTAGAAGCAACTCCCGCAACCGAAGAGCCTGCTGCTGCTGATGACCTCACTAAGGTAGAAGGCATTGGGCCGAAGATCGCTGAAGTCTTGACCAACGGAGGTATCGCTACTTTTGCGCAGTTGGCGGAGGCCGATACTGAAAAAGTAAAAGCATTGTTAGCGGATAACAGCTTGGCATCGCACGATCCTACAACTTGGGGCAAGCAAGCCAAAATGGCTGCTGACGGCGAATGGGATGCTTTGAAAAAGTGGCAGGACGAATTGGATGGCGGAAAAGAAGTAAAAGCGGAAGATCCTACGTAATCTGTTAAAAGTTTTCTATCCGAGGGAGATTTCAAATATATTCTCACAAATTTTCATATATTTGTTTTATCCTAGAAAGGATACTTTAAAATTGTTAATACTTGGAACCTGGAAGAGCTTAATTGTTCTTCCAGGTTTCTATTTAAAAATAAGACGAGGGAATTATGGATTAAGAATTATGGATTAAGAATTATGAATGCCCCTTGCCACGGAATCTTAAAGATTCAAAATTTCCATAATCCATAATCCATAATCCATAATCCATAATCCATAATCCATAATCTATAATCCATAATTCTCCGTCTTTTAAAAATAACTATTATGAAACCATTAAGTCAGGAGTACCTCGACGAATTAGAATTGATTAAAAATGATATTCAGGCCTCAGAAATTTTAGCGAAATATTTGGAAGAGGAAGAAGAAGAAGATTACTTGGCGCTGAGGGAAGCCTTCGAACCTCGAATTGCAGATGTGTACACTCGAATTGCGGATAATGATCCGCTGCAGTTGGTCTCCTTCGAAAAAGAATTGATCAAAGACGAATACGAGGGGATGTACATTACTAGGATTTTGGGGTTTGCGGTACTGCGTGGAGAAATTAACGATAACTACAAGTACATTCGTCCGCAGGCGCACTTCCAAGACATCCTGATGGCAGTCTGTAATTCTTCTAATTTTGATATTATCAGAAAAAGAATTGGTCAGACCATACAAATGGGATTTGCGCTGAGTAGTGATATTTGGATCACCAACCTGATCAACGCCATCGTCAACAAAAGAATCAGGTATTTTTTGCAAGGACAGAAGATTGCTAAATATCGAGATTTGAAGGAGAGAAAAATAGCGCTGGCTCGTTACAAAAATCAGTTCCGCAACGAAAACTATTTTGCGGCCACTTTTCCTACCAATACCTCAGAACTGAAGATATTTTTCTCTGAGGTAAAATTATTCCTAAAATCAAGGATTCAACTCGGTAGAAATAATTCCAGCTTCATCCCCGACATCAAAGCCTTTTTGAATAATCCCGAATTTCAGGATACCGACGAGTACATTGAGATGCTGGCGTATTACGGATTTTTCTTCGAAAAGAGTCCCGAGGACAACGCCGAACTAGCTACTCATTTTAACCGTAGCAGAACTTCCATAGAGGATTTTGAGAGTAAATGGTTGGAATTGGTTTTGGAAATCCACAGCGGTGACTTGAATTTGGATAACCTTGCCGATATGAGATTGTCTTCGATTGTTGATAGAAGTATTGAAGACAAAGTGACGGCTTTTTATAATTTGACGGATGAAATTCACACGAAGACTTACCTGAACGAGGAGACCATCGAAGCGACCAAAGTTTTTTACAATATTTACCCCGGGAAATCTACGATCAACGAATGTGTGAGAGCTACGATTTACAAATACTTTGAACGATTTATCAAGAATTTAGAGGAGAGAGATTATCCTGAGTTTTTTGAGTTGGCGAAGATTTTCCCAACCTACATGGGGATTTTTGACAATCAACAATTCAATCAAAACTTGAAAGAATTGTGTATGAAGTACGTGAAAAAATTAATCAAACAATTCACGGATAAGCGGGGTAAAGCCTATCAAGATGTAAAACGATTCGTGAAAGTCAACTTCCTCGACTTTGGATTTATGACCGAAAAACAAATCGTAGAGTTCTTCAAAACTAAACGTAAGCGCAAGCCGAAGGCAAAGCCCGCATAAATTATAATTTAAAAAACCAAGCGTAACCAACCACGAATCACGGTGCACTAAAACTGTAATTCGTGGTTACTTCTTTGAGGTTTGTCCAAAATTCTTTTCTCTGGGTTAGCAACTTATTAATATGCCGCTCTACCAACACATAAAGGCAATATGATAAAAGATTTTTTGGCAGGTATCACTTCTTATTTTTCTGCATTCACTACTATTTCCCGACTAGGACTTTGGAAATATTTTCTCGTTCCCATCATCATCAGTTTAATTTTAGCAAGTGGTCTAGGCGTAGCAATTTGGACATTGTCGGGTACTTTGGCAGCGTGGCTGTTGCCTTGGATTCCTTGGGAAACAGTTACGGGGTGGGTATTGAATATTTTGCTCGGGTTGGTTGGATTTGTTTTGTTTAAGCATCTGGCAATCGCCGCCGTATCTCCCTTTATGACGCCACTAGCTCAAAAGGTAGAAGAGCACCTGACAGGAAATTATACAAAGTATTCAGGCTTTAGTACCAGCCAAGCCATTAAAGATTTTTTTAGAGGCATCACCATTGCGTTGAGTAATATTGTCAAGGAATTAATCTACGTCATTCCCCTCTTTCTACTAGGCTTATTTCCGCCGTTGAGTATTCCCTGTGCCATTTTGATTTTCCTTACTCAGGCTTACTACGCTGGTTTTGGTAACATGGATTATACCCTAGAAGGACATTATTCCGTGAGTGAGAGTAAGCGTTTTGTCAAGCAATATAGATGGCTAGCTATCGGAAATGGAACTGTGTTTTTATTGTTATTAGGTACTGGCGTAGGATTTTTGGTTGCTCCTCCCTTAGCCACCGTAGCCGCCGCCACCGAAACGACTAAACGATTGAACGACTAGCACACCTGCCCGTGGAGACCAAACGCTACGATGATTATTTTTAGTGGAAAATTGAAAATTCCTCACCTATGTATTAAGACATCACCCTTCTTAATAATCGAAGTTGAGTTTATCCTGCACTTGGCAGAAAGCACGTAGATGTAAACACCGTCGGGTACTCTTTTACCCTTGTACCTTCCGTTCCACGCAAAATTTCTATCCGTGGACTCATATACCAAAGATCCCCACCGATTAAAAATCCTGATGTAATCTATCTCATCTACCATATTGGTGTACATTTGGAAAGTATCATTTTTGCCATCTCCATTGGGGGTAAATACATTGGGCATCGAAATAAGATCAGATGAACAGACATTCACTCTTTCGAGCAATATCTCCTCTGTGCTCTTACAGCCCGTCAGTAAATCGGTGATTGTGACGGTAAATATTTGAGAATTTTCGACTGAGGCTACTGGGCTTGGACAATCGGTACAACTCAATCCATCTGCTGGCCACCATTGGTAGGTGTAATTACTACTGCTCTCTGCTTCTGAGGTTTCGATCAGTACGCTCTCACCCGGGAAAAATCTATACGTACTGACTATTTCTACTTCTGGGTTTTCCAAAATTTCGACTAGTGCCGTAACGGTATCTGGTTCACAAGTTCCCAAGCTAGCAATAAGGGTATATTCTATATTTTCCGTTGGTGTGCAAATAGGATTTTGAACATCCACCGCAGATAAAGCGTCGGCAGGTGACCATTGATAGGTATCGGCAAAACCAGTAGGTTCTAGTACCAATGTATCATCCCGACACACATAATGATCGGGTAGTTCTATTTCTGTTTTTTGTTGTACAAAAACAGTAACGGAATCAGTCAAAATACAATCGCCATTCGTAGTAGAAAAATAGTAAGTAGTGGTAGCGTCAGGTGAGGCTATTGGATTAAAAATATCTATTGCACTCAACGTTGGATCAGGTGTCCACGCAGGAATACCCTCCCCAACGGCGGATAATTGTACTGGCGCATTGATACAAGTTTCTTGATTGTCCCCCGCATCAATATCGTCAGGGGTCATTACATTGATGGTAATTGAGTCGTATATTTCACAGCCAAAATCAGACATTGCTCGCACCAAGTACGTCGTGGTCGTCAATGGACTAGCTACTGGGCTAGGACAATAAGCACAATTCAGTCCATCGGAGATTACCCAAAAAGGATCATTGCCCGTCGAAATATTTAACTGTACCGTATCTCCTAGGCAGATCGTTCTGTTTTCTCCTAGTAGGTTTTGAAATCCGTGATAGATCGAAACGGTGGAGGAAGCCGTATTAGTACAGCCCGTAGTGTTGGTCACCGTCACGGTGTACGTAGTGCTTGCTGTGGGGGTAGCTATGGGATTTAAGCAGGCGTCATAACAAGACAATCCCGCCGCCGAAGCATCCCAATTATATCCAAATAAATTATCGCCTCCACTCGCAAAAAGCTGGGTGACATCACCTGCGCAAATCGTAGTGTCAGGCGTGATCGTGACTTCGGGGATGGAGTCAGGTCTGACATTGACCGTAACATCTATCTCAAACTCACAGGCTTCTGGACTTACCGCCACAAAAGTATAGGTAGTCGTATCTTGAGGAGTGGCTTGCGGACTCAGGCAGTCGGTACAACTCAAACTCGGATCAGGTTTCCAATAATAATTGATACCCGTGGTATCACTCGTGATTGTGGCTTGTAAAGTGGCTACCTCTCCCTTACAAATCGTAGTATCCTCCGAAATGGCTAAAAATACTTCGGGAAAAATATTGATCGTTTTGGTCAGCGAATCTTGACAGCCATCCGCAGTCGTTACTTTTAACTGTACAGGATATTCGCCTTCTTCCGAAAATAATTGCGATGGATGCGCAGCGGAGGAAGTCTGTGAACTACCAAAACTCCAATCCCATTGCTCTACGCTACTGGTATTCAAAGTGACCTGCTCATTGAAAGCAACCACGAGGGGCGCACAACCCTCCGGTGGACTCATTGTGAAATCAACGATGGGCATTTCGCCTACCGATATAAAATTGGCTTTGGTCAAGGTATCCGAACATTCGCTCGTGTGTACAATTAGCGTAACGTCGAAAACTCCGGGATCAGGATAAATCACCTGCGGATTCAGCGCATCCGTAGTAGCAGGAATACCTCCTGGAAAAGTCCATTGAACTCCCTCAATGGGGATCGAAGACGTGTATAGGTTAATAAAATCAACGGGCGTGTTGTCGTTGCATACTTGAGTTTGGGAAGCAATAAAATCGCTCTCTACGGAGACCAAAGGAATCGTGTCTTGTGGGAAAATTGGACGAACGCATCCTTGGTCATCTATCAATACGAGATTGGGTAAGGCATTCAGTTTTTGATTGTATAGGTGTACAATGGTGTCCTGCAATTTGTAACCACTCGTATCCAATTTGCCATCCCCAAAATCCCAAATGTAGGAATAGTAATCATTGGATGATGCGTAAAAAGTTACCTCCGAAGGGGTGCACAAATTATCGTACTCAAAGTCAAATTCTCCTATGGGGCCATCTACTTCAACATACTTTGGCATGACCAAGGTATCCCTACAAGCAGCGAGCGAGTAGGCAATCAAAGTAACATCGTGGCTACCCGGAACGGGATACAAATGGACTGGATTCTCGTTGCTGGACGAACCGCTGCCATCCCCAAAATTCCATTTGTAGTGGCTAGCGTTTTCTGATAAATTTTCAAAATTTACGATCAGCGGTGGGCAGGATGCCTTGGTGGTATCCGCCGTGAAATTTGCTACGGGGTTGGAAATGGTAATATAATTTTCTCGGCAAAATTCATCGGAACATCCGTTGATATCCTCAATTTGTAAGCAAATGGTATAAGTACCTTCCGTGGCGTATTCGTGTACTGGATTTTTTTCATCGGAGCTTTCTCCATCTCCGAAAGTCCAATGGTAAGTCAATTCCGTACCTACGGATTCGTCGTAAAAATTCATACTGAGCACCGTACACCCAAAAGTATCCGCAGAAAAGCCAGCAAAGGGTTGGGTCACGTGTATCATATCTGGTATTGTCAATGTTCCTACACATCCCCAATCGTCGGTCACCTCTAGACTTACTGGATGGTATCCCGTTTCCGCAAAAGTGTAATTGGGATTAGGAATGGCGGCTTGGGATAATCCATTTCCCATAGTCCAATTCCACTCCGTAATATTTCCAAAAAAACTAGAGCTGGTATCCTGAAATTCGACGAAGAGCGGATTACAACCAAATGTGGGCTGGGCTGCAAATCCCGGTGTCACACCGTTGACCCAAATACTATCGGAAATCACCAAGGAGTCGGGGCATCCGTGCACATCGGTTATTGTTAATTTTACATCCTTATAAATGCCCGGCTGGCTAAAAGTAATACTAGGCGACACATCCGAAGGATTGGCAATATCAGCACCTTCTACTTCCCAAGAGTAGCCCTGACCAAATAGAGAACTATCCGCAATATCAAGGGTAAAAGGGGCACAGCCCGCAGTCGTATCAATGGAAAAACTAGCCTTGGGATCGGTAATAAAATAATCCAGATTAAAAGTATCCGAACAGCCCGAGTCAAAATTGAATGCCACCAAAGAAATGGAGTACAAGCCTGTATTTGGATAAGTGTAGCTGACAGTATCTGCTACCGAAATAGTACCCGAAGTAAGCGTATCCCCAAAATCCCAAATGATAGAATCGGCGCCTACCGAGGTATTAAAAAAATTGACCGTGTAGGGTTGTTCGCAATTTCCCTCTAAGGAAAAATTAGCGCGGGGCGGTTGTACAAAAACGAAATCTTCCTTTACCAGACTATTTTGACATCCATTGTGATACACAGTCAGCGTGATATCGTAGTGTCCCGTATCCGTGTAAGAGTTCGTTGGATTTTGTTCTGACGAAATGGTACTATCGCCAAATTCCCAGTACCAGCCATCAACGAATGGGCTAGACAAATCATCAAATAATATTTCTGCTTTGACACAGGCATCCGTAGGAATAGCATCGAAGTCCACCATCGGTAGCATTCCTCCACAAACCTGATCTTCAAATATAATGGTATCGGTACATCCCTCCAGATTAGTGACCGCTAGCAAAATATCGAAGCACCCAGTATCTTGGAGTACGAATGCTGGATTTTGCTCATGGGAAATGAGCGTATCGCTCGGTGTGATAATTTCCCAGTACCATTCTGCTACAGGTATGAGAGCGATGGTGCTATCCGTCAATGTAAAATCCAGAGGAACACAACCGTAGATCAACCCCTCTGTCATCTGGGCTTGGAGTGCCTCTACGGTAACTGTATCAGAAACAATAGTAGTGGAACACCCATTGCCATCAGTAACCGTTAGGTATATGGGAAAAATTCCGACTTCTTCAAAGCTAAACGTCGGGTTGGCTTCGCTGGAAGTACCCGCTACACCATTCTCCCCAAATTCCCAGAACCATTCGACGGCTGCTGGTGCATCACTCACAAAATTGACCTCGTGGGGAAGGGTGCATCCCAAAGCCGCATCTAGCTCGTAGGCGGCTTCCGGCAAGTCATTTACCAAGATACATACGTTGGAAAACAAGGTAGAGGAACATCCATTTTGTTCTCTAGTTAAGCTGATAGTGTAGCAGCCAGTAGAATCGTACTGGTGTACTGGATTGGAGATCGTCGAAGTATTACCATCCCCAAAATCCCACAAAATATTGCTCGAAGCTACGGGCGACAAATCTTCGAATTGGACAGGCGTTCCGATACAAGTTGAGGATTGGTCAAAATCAAAAACCACGGGATAGCCCACTCCCACCATGTCATTTTGAAATAAAGTATCCTGACAGCCCGTAGTGGTATTGGTACCAATCACCATGATGTCGTATAGTCCAGTTACGGTGTAAGTCTGAGTAGGAGGGGTGTTGCCCACGTAAGTTGCTCCATTGCCAAAATCCCAAAAATATTCCGTGTTGGGTTGGGGAGTGAGATTGCTAAAATTGACGAGGAGAGGCGGTTCGCATTGAAAATAATTATCAGCAGTGATGCCTACATTCGGTTTGGGATGTACCTCAAGGAAATTCTTTTTGCTCACTAAATTTTCACATCCATTATCATCCACTACGGTTAGGTTGATGTCGTATTTATCGGGAATAGTATATACGCTCTGAGCGGCTGGGAAAGAACCATTATCCACCACTACACCCGCCGAGCCACCCACTCCCCATATCCATTCTACAATGTTACCATCATCCGAAAAAGATTCGTCAATGAACGTAACACTCAGCGGGGTACACCCTTCGGTGACATCTACCGAGAAGTCCGCAGTAGGCAATTGATTAATTTTGATGTAATCTTCTTTGCATTCCGTGGCGGTATTGCCTTCACTATCCGTCACCGTCAGGCAGATATCGTAGCTCCCAGTTTGAAAAATTTTTCCAGCTTCCTGTGTATTGACTTGTAGCCCTCCTAGATCCCATTGCCAACCCACGATATTGCCCACGGTAGAAGAGGACAAATCCGTAAATGAAACTGCAAGCGTACCGCAACCCTTCGTTGCGTTGGAGGTGAAATCTGCTGTAACCTGTGCGCTAACCTGACAACCTAAAAGACTTAGAAATCCTACCCAAAAATAGATTTGTTTTTTTAGCATATCCCATTAATTTATTGAACTTACCCGTAAGCCTACACGCTCTGGATTTGATGAAAAATTGACGATGTATTTTTTGAAAAAAAGTAATGGTATGTTGATGTGGGAGGGGATCGATTCGTGAAGGGGTAGTGTAGCTGGTGCGAAAATTTAAAAAATTCTGATAGGTTATGTTGTGGTTGAGGGCAAAAAAATTGAAAGGTAAACTGGTGTTAGGGAAGTGAACTTGGAGAAAAGTTTTTGAACTGCATTAACTATATCTCTGGGAGGGAAGTATCCTTCTTTATATTTATTTCCCGATGGAAGTACAAAGATGATGCCTAGAAATACCGTGGCTGGGGGGCACTTATTTAAGGTAGGCTTACCAAAATCTGGGTTGATTGATGCTATTTTTAGGTTATAAGTAACTGATTTTCAGTTATTTATGATTTGAGCCGTCTCATCTCATAATTTGAGCCACTAAAAAAAATAATGAGACGCTAATCGTTGGAGTTTGCTTCATCTTTGAACTATTAATTCATTCGGGAGCAATCCCAAATTTTTTATCATTCATCAACTCTTAAAAAAAATTATCATGAAAAAGTATTTCATCCAACTCATCACCCCTACTGTACAAAATTCATCATGGGCAGATTTTACCCTAGCGATTCCAAGAATTATTTGTGGATATTTTTTGGCTGTTAACTTTGGTGCCAGCAAATTTGGATTACCTTGGTCTCCCGGTGATGGTGCCAATTTAGGATTATTCGAAGTAGCGGCATGGTTTCCAGAAGATGTGGCAGCGTTCGGAGGTATCTTTGCTTTAGCTCCCGTTTTCTTTGCGTGGATGGCAGCGGCCAGCGAAGCGATTGGGGGTATCTTTTTGGCATTAGGTTTAAAAACACGATTCGCATCTTTCCTCCTTTTCTGCACAATGGTTGTCGCTATCTTTTTCCAAAAGTGGAGTGGCGGATTATGGGGTATGCTACCCGCTATGGGCTTCCTTTGGGTATCCATGTACTCGATGGTTCTAGGTTCAGGTAAGTTTGGGTTAGATTACCTTTTGAGTAAATATTTGAAGTCAAACAGAAAAGAGAGAGTAATCACACCGGCTAGAGTAGTAATGGTTAATGATTGATGACCTCGATCCTCAACTAATCCTCCTCTTCGAGTTGAATCTCAATTTTCACCATTTCGTCGGCTTCCACCGTTTCGTTGAGGTTTTTGTCAAAAACGAAGACTAGGAAGATTTCCTCAAAATTACTATCCTTGATATTGACCTCTAAATCTTGCATACAGTAATTTTCAATATCAAAACTCAGCCGGAGTTGTTCATTTTCTTTGGCTACGAGATTGGCTCTGCGTTCTGCTTCGCTGCTATAAAAAATATAATGATGCGCTTGATCGTGGAAGAAGATACACTTGTAAGGCGTAGCTCTCGGCCCTGCCAAACTTGTACCCAAGGCGAGTGCTGGAATTTCTTCAAATTTTTTGTCGGTCTCGAACTGTACAAAAATTTCGGGATCAATATCTGCAACCATCCGAACGGCGTGGTACTTCTGCGCTACGTCGTCGTCTTTTTCTAAATTGAAGGAGACCGAAAATTTTTCTTTGGATAAAATAATCGTATCGTGCTCACTCTGGATAGCGATTTTTCGTTCCCCTTGCTCGATACTTAATCCGAGGTCAGATAGTTGTGTCGCCTTCTGCGAGGAAGGAACACTATTCACACAAAGTACAAAGAGAAATGTAAGGATAGAATTACAGTTCATACCAACAGTTAGTTTTAAAGAAGAATGATAAATTTAGACTACAACAGGATAATAGTTAGGATAGGGAATTAAAAGATTAGGGTAGGATGGTTTTCTAGTCTGCTTGCAATGAAGTTAGTACAAAAGTAAATATTTTAGCTCAACATATTTAAATTTTTTTGCATCAAAAAAACGCATATTGAATAAATGTAATGTTTTTGACTTACCAGCATGGTGCAATAATAATTTCAATTTCAATTTCAATGACAATGAGCAGTTTCAGTAGCAATGCGCAATGACAATTTCAATGAGCAATGACAATATTTAATATCCGATTATTTCCCGTACACCTCGCCACGACAGGCGCGTAGGGTATTCATCAGCAGGGAGGTAACGGTCATGGGACCAACGCCGCCGGGGACGGGGGTAATGAAGCTCGCCTTAGGAGCAACTTCTTCAAAATGAACATCGCCTTTGAGTCGGTATCCTCGCTTGGCTGTCGGATCATCTACTCGATTGATGCCAACGTCAATGATGACAACCCCTTCCTTGACCATATCGCCTCTGACAAATTCGGGAATCCCAATGGCTGCTACAATAATATCTGCTCGCAAGGTGTGTGCTTTTAAATCTTTTGTCCTACTGTGGCACAAGGAAACTGTGGCATTGCCGGGACGTGCTTTTCGAGATAGTAAAATACTCATCGGAGTACCTACGATATTACTCCTACCCAAGACAACACACTCTTTACCTTCCACCTCGATATTATATCTATCCAACATCTGCATAATTCCAAATGGCGTAGCGGGTAGGTAGGCGGGTAGTCCTTGTGCCATTCTTCCAAAGTTGGCGGGATGAAAGCCATCCACATCTTTTTTGGGATTGATCGCCAAGGTTACTTTTTCTTCGTCAATGTGCTTAGGTAGCGGCAACTGTACGATAAAGCCGTCCACGTCAGCATCTTCATTCAATTCTCTCACGATTTCTAATAACTCTTCTTCGGTCGTAGAGCTATCTTTCCGAATCAAAGTGGATTCGAATCCGACTTGCTCACAGGATCGAACTTTGTTTCTCACATAAACCTGACTAGCAGCATCTTCTCCTACCAACACCGCTGCCAAATGCGGTATTTTTCCACCCGCTGCTCGGAGTTCTTTTACGGCTTCGGCTATTTCGTCCTTGATCGTACTGGCTAGTTGTTTTCCATTGATGAGATTTGACATATGTGGGGGAGGGTTTTAATTTTGAATGATTGAATGATTGAATGATTGAATGATTGAATGATTGAATGATTGAATGATTGAATGATTGAATGATTGAATGATTGAATGATTGAATGATTGAATGATTGAATGATTGAATGATTGAGTGCCTATTCTGAAGTCTCGGGAACTGAGTAAAAC
>JBCCJE010000048.1:0-13045 GCA_039027925.1 Bacteroidota bacterium | reverse complement strand
CTAAAATTGCTAATAAAAAACCGCTTGTCATTCACACCTTTGTTCCGTTATGTGATAACGAACATCAGGGTATTGTTCCAGTAAGCAAGTCTTTGTGGGATGGAACGAACCTGCGAACTAATTTATATTGGGGTGCTCTCTACGGTGTTAAAACACATTTCAAAAAACAGAAAGATTGGCAACCTGCTTTTTCCCAAAAAAATATAAATAACAATGTCTTAGAGCGAGTAATTTTTCATAAAAAATACTCCACCGATGCCAAAGTATATTTGGTTGCTGATGCTTACCGAGGAGATCAGATGAAAGCCTGCTTGACCGATTATTTTGATGCACTTTCTAATCAATCAAAAAATTATTTTGAATTGAAAGAGACAGCAATTGGCATTGAGGGCAATGCTGATTTAATCGTTTTCAATGGGCATAATGGTTTGATGGATATCGCTATTGATTTTCCTAACAATACACATACGCAAACTAAAGATGCGATTTCAATTGCCTGTATCTCGTTCGATTATTTTGAAAAATATTTCAAACAGGTAAATGCTTACCCTTTGTTAAATACCACAAATCTGTTAGCACCAGAGGCTTATGTTTTGGAAGGAGTATTCGACGCATGGGCATTATTAAAGGATGGGGAGGCGATTCACCACGCTGCGGGAAAGGCTTACCACCAATACCAAAAATGCGGGATTCGTGGAGCGAAAAAATTATTTAAATCGGGATGGTAGTTTTTTTTAAAACCTTATAACTACTTGCAAGGTAGAGCGGTTAACCCAAGTTCTATTTGGCAAATTTTTCTTGCTAAATTTCTATTTTTACACAAAAAAACATGAAAGCCATGATATTTGCGGCGGGTCTAGGTACTCGCCTCCGACCACTAACGGATGACCGACCGAAAGCCTTGGTAAAAATTAATGGGCTCACTTTACTAGAAATCTTAATCAGAAAATTGAAAAAACAAGGCGTAACGGACATCATCGTCAACGTCCACCACCACGCCGATCAGATCATTGATTTTTTGAAAAATAAAGACCGCTTCAATATCAATATCGCCATTTCGGATGAACGAAGTTTGCTACTAGATACGGGAGGCGGTCTCAAAAAAGCAGCCGACTTTTTCGCCGATGGTAAACCCTTTATTGTACACAATGTGGACATCCTCTCTAATATTGATTTGAAAAAAATGTACGATACGCATATCCAAACTAAAGCCGTCGCTACCCTATCTACTCGCCACCGCGCTACTTCTCGCTACTTGCTGTTCAACAAAAAAAACAAGCTATACGGCTGGATGAATATAAAAACGGGGAAAATGATTTTGTGCAGAAAGAAGAAAGGAAAATTGACACTACGGGCTTTTAGTGGTATCCACATCATCAGTCCCGACCTATTTGACGCCATGCCCGATGAGGAAGTTTTTTCGATAATTGATGTTTATCTAGCGGCCGCTCCTTACCAAAAAATTGTGGGGTATCCGCACGAAGAAGATCTTTGGATGGATGTGGGAAAACCCGAAAATATAAATGCGGCAAGCGACCTACTGGGCAAGATTGATTTTTAAGTGTAGCTTCTATTTGTATGAGATATACACTATCCCGCTGGGACTTTAACATCCGTAAATGTATTGTTTAATTCTACCGATAAGTCGTCCCTGTATTTATTTGTAAATGTACTGTTATAATTCCACTAAAGCCTTATCTATCTTATATTCTAATAATTTGTAGATATACTGCTATTCCTCCATTGGAGTTTTGTCCACCTGAGACTTTTAAAAAAAGAGTAGTCCTAGTGACGACACATTTTAGAATGGAGAGTTGCTGCATATTAATTTTTAGTTTGGGGCGCTAGAAGCGACCCGCTAAGAAAAAAGCCTCAGCAAGAATTAACTTGCCGAGGCTTTTGTATTTTTAGAAAAATAATTCTTACGATTATTCTTCCATCATTTCTTCTTCTTCTTCCAACATCTGTTCTCTCGCTCGGAAAGCATCAAAGTCCGCTTTGTTGGTAACGATCAAATCATCGTATCTTCTGAGACCAGTACCCGCAGGAATCTTTTTACCTACGATGACATTCTCTTTCAATCCTGTGAGATAATCTCGCTTAGCTCCGATGGCAGCCGTACTCAAGACCTTAGTAGTCTCTTGGAAGGATGCCGCTGATATCCAACTAAACGTACCTAAGGATGACTTCGTGATCCCTTGAAGCAATGGACTAGAGGTAGCTGGAACGGCATCTCGGTACTCGATGATCTTTTTGTCATTACGTTTTAGGTAAGAGTTTTCCTCTCTTGCCTGACGTAAAGTAACCAATTGACCTGCTCGCAACTTGTTAGAATCACCAGGATCAGTAACAAATTTCTTATCAAAAATCCAATCGTTTTGCTCTAAGAAATCGTACTTCTCAACGGCTTCTCCTTCTAGGAAGGTAGTATCTCCTGGATCTTCGATTTGAACTCGACGCATCATCTGACGAACAATTACCTCGATATGCTTATCATTAATGGTGATTCCTTGCGAACGATATACTTCCTGAACTCCATTCACTAAGTAGTACTGAACGGCGAAAGGTCCTTTGATATTCAAAATATCTCTTGGTGAAGTAGCCCCATCCGAAAGCTGCGTTCCTGCCCGCACGAAGTCACCTTCTTGCACTAAGATATGTTTAGATAATCCAATCAAGTATTTTCTGATCTGACCATCTTTAGCAGTGATGATAACTTCACGGTTACCACGTTTGATTTTTCCGAAGGAAATAATACCATCAATTTCTGCGGTAACTGCAGGGTTGGATGGATTCCGTGCTTCGAACAATTCCGTCACCCGTGGAAGACCACCTGTGATATCTTGAATCTTACCAAGGCTTCTTGGAATCTTTACGATGGTTTGCCCTGGCTTGATTTCCTGACCTTCATCAATGGAGATATATGAACCTACGGGTAAGTTATAACTACGAAGTTCCTCACCGTTTGGTTTTACAATCTTAATGGTAGGAATCATTCGTTTTTTCTTAGCCTCTATAATCACTTTCTCAGCGAAACCAGTCTGCTCGTCACGCTCTACTCGGAAAGTAGTACCTTCCACTACAGAATCAAACTGCGCAATACCTCCAAACTCCGAAACGATTACGGCATTGAATGGATCCCACTCACAGATGACATCCCCTTTCTTAATGGCTTTGTTATCCTTAATGAATAAGGTAGCACCATAAGGAATGTAAAGGTTAGAATAAATCTTGTTAGGATTTTCGGGATCAACGATTCTCATTTCTCCTGTACGAGAAAGAACAACATTGATTCTTTTTCCATCCTCATCATTGGAGACGACCGTTCGGACGCCATCAAAGACTACTTTTCCATCAAATTTTGCAACCAACTGATTCTCCGTCTTGGATACGGATGCAATACCCCCTACGTGGAAAGTACGCAGTGTCAACTGTGTACCCGGTTCACCAATAGACTGTGCAGCAATAATTCCGACAGCATCTCCCTGCTCGGCAATTCTGCCCGTAGCTAAGTTCTTACCGTAGCATTTTCTGCATACGCCACGCTTGGTTTCGCAAGTGAGTACAGAACGAATCGTAACTGCCTCGATACCAATTTCATCAATTTTCTCTGCTAAATTTTCATCAATATACTCACCCGAAGGTAGAATTACTTCATCCGAAACGGGGTGAACAATATCGTGTAAGGTATATCTTCCTTTGATACGATCTGCAAGGCTTTGGACTAACTTCTCATTATCTTTTAATGCTGTCGTCTCAATTCCTCGGAGGGTATTACAATCCTCTTCAATGATAACCACATCTTGCGCCACATCTACCAAACGTCGAGTTAAGTAACCCGCATCGGCCGTTTTCAAGGCAGTATCTGCCAGACCTTTCCGTGCACCGTGGGTAGAGATAAAATACTCCAATACAGAAAGTCCATCCACAAAGTTGGCGAGGATGGGGTTTTCAATGATCGCTCCACCCGTGTCACCAGATTTTCGTGGTTTGGCCATTAGCCCCCGAAGTCCACATAACTGTTTGATCTGTTGTTTAGAACCCCGTGCCCCCGAGTGAAGCATCATGTAAACTGAGTTGAATCCTTGCTTATGTTCAGCCAACTCGGTCATCAAGTTATCTGTAATCTTGTTATCAGCAAATGTCCACTTATCTATGATTTGATTGTATCGCTCGTTGTTGGTAATCAATCCCATGTTGTAATTTTCCCAAACATCATCTACCTCTTGTTGTGCTTCTATGAGTGTTGATTCCTTCAAGGTTGGCGTAATCAAATCTCCAAGGTTAAAAGATAATCCACCTTTGAAAGACCACATGAATCCCATGCCTTTGATCTTGTCTAAGAATCCAGCAGTAACATCAAATCCCGTCCGGCTGATGATACCATTGATTACTTTTTTCAAGTTTTTCTTAGTCAATAATTCATTGACGTAAGGGACAGTCTCAGGTACAGCTTCATTGAACAATACTCTTCCGACGGTAGTATCTACTCTTCGGAGTGCCATGTTGCCTTCTTCGTCTTCTACTCTCGCTCTCACTTGTACTGCTGCGTGCAGATCAACTTGCCCTTCGTTGTAGGCAATGACGGCTTCCTCTGCGGAATAAAATCTCCTACCCTCCCCTTTTACTGGTACTTTCTTCGTACTCTTTCTTTCTTTCGTTAAATAATAAAGCCCCAATACCATATCCTGCGAAGGCAAGGTGATCGGAGAACCATCTTGTGGATTCAACATATTGTGAGCTGAAAGCATGAGTACTTGTGCTTCCAAGATCGCAGCGTGACCAAGCGGTACGTGTACGGCCATTTGATCCCCATCAAAATCGGCATTGAAGGCACCACATACCAGCGGATGTAGCTGAATGGCTTTTCCTTCAATCAATTTTGGCTGGAATGCCTGAATGGAAAGTCGGTGAAGCGTAGGTGCTCGGTTTAGTAGAATTGGATGCCCACGTAGGAGATTTTCCAAAATCTCCCAGATGACTTGATCTTTTCGATCTACCAACTTCTTAGCAGATTTTACTGTTTTTACAATACCTCTCTCAATCAATTTTCTGATAACAAAAGGCTTAAACAACTCGGCAGCCATTCCCTTGGGAAGACCACATTCATGTAATTTCAATTCGGGGCCTACTACGATTACAGAACGACCAGAGTAATCTACCCGCTTACCCAATAGATTTTGACGGAAACGTCCTTGCTTCCCTTTCAATACATCACTCAACGATTTGAGCGCTCTACCTCCTTCGGCTTTTACAGCGTTGGATTTTCTAGAGTTATCAAATAAAGAATCCACCGCTTCTTGCAACATTCTTTTTTCATTTCTCAAAATCACCTCGGGTGCTTTGATTTCCAAAAGACGTTTCAAACGATTGTTTCTAATAATTACCCGACGGTAAAGATCATTCAAATCCGAACTCGCAAAACGACCACCATCTAAAGGTACTAGCGGACGCAACTCGGGTGGTACAACTGGTAAATACTGAATAACTGCCCACTCGGGACGATTATCAATTCTAGTTTGACCATCTCTGAATGCTTCCACTACTCTTAATCGCTTCAACGCCTCGGACTTTCTTTGTTGAGATGTTTCGTTGGCAGCTTGGTGACGTAAGTCGTAAGATAACTGATCTAACTCCAAGCGACCCAATAAATCCCTAACGGCCTCTGCACCCATCTTCGCCACGAACTTTTGTGGATCATCATCTTCGAGCATTTGGTTATCTTTTGGAAGTGTTTCCAAAATATCCAAATATTCCTCCTCGGTAAGCAAGTCCATTTTATTGACTGTCCCTGACTCCTCCAGTACTCCTGGCTGGATCACTACGTATCGCTCGTAGTAAATAATCGTTTCTAATTTCTTAGAAGATAATCCGAGCAAGTAACCTATTTTATTTGGAAGTGATTTGAAAAACCAAATATGTACTACGGGGACAACTAGCTTGATGTGTCCCATGCGCTCTCTTCTTACTTTCTTTTCGGTCACCTCTACCCCACATCTATCACAGACGATTCCCTTGTATCGGATTCGTTTGTATTTTCCACAGTAGCATTCGTAATCTTTTACTGGCCCGAAAATACGCTCACAGAACAAACCATCTCGCTCGGGCTTGTAGGAACGATAGTTAATTGTTTCTGGCTTCAACACCTCACCATAAGAACGCTCCAAAATCTGATCTGGAGAAGACAAGCTGATAGTGATACTGTCAAAATTTGCTTTTTGCTGCTTGTGATTTTTTCTAAATGGCATACTTTATTGTTTTACTGCCGAAAACGTTGGACGCTAAACGTTTCACGTTAGATATTTGTAAAAAAACGTGCAACGTAAAACGTTTAACGTAAGTCGTTCTCAACAATGGTTAATCAAATTTTACATCAAGGGCTAACCCACGCAACTCGTGAACCAATACATTGAAAGATTCGGGAATATTGGAATCAGGGAGATTATCTCCTTTTACAATGGCTTCGTAGGCTTTGGCACGACCTACAATGTCATCCGACTTGATTGTCAATAACTCTTGTAAAATATTCGATGCGCCGAATGCTTCCAAAGCCCATACTTCCATCTCTCCAAAACGCTGTCCACCAAACTGCGCCTTACCACCAAGTGGCTGTTGCGTAATCAACGAGTAAGGCCCGATGGAACGAGCGTGCATCTTATCATCTACCATGTGAGATAATTTCAGCATGTAAATGACACCTACCGTTGCTTGCTGGTGGAAACGATCACCGGTCTCTCCGTCGTAAAGGTAAGTTTGTCCCAACTCTGGTAAACCTGCTTCGATGATTTTGTCATTAATTTCCTCGGATTTTGCACCATCAAAAATTGGAGTACCGTATTTGACTCCTAATTTTTCTCCAGCCCATCCAAGTACTGTTTCGAAAATCTGTCCGAGGTTCATCCGTGAAGGTACTCCTAGTGGATTCAGTACAATATCAACGGGTGTTCCATCCTCTAAGAAAGGCATATCTTCCTGACGTACGATTCTGGATACGATTCCTTTGTTACCATGACGACCTGCCAACTTATCCCCCACTTTTAATTTACGCTTTTTGGCCATGTAAACTTTAGCCAATTTCAATACCCCGGCTGGCAACTCATCCCCGATGCTGATATTGAATTTTTCACGCTTGTATTTCCCTACCTCCTCGTTAACTTTGATCGTATAGTTATGTAACAATCTCGCTACGAGATTATTAGTTTTAGAATCTTCCGTCCAATTGCTGTAATCAATAGTCGTGTAATTGATATCTTTTAGTAGTCGGCTATTGTACCGAATACCCTCCGCAATTACATCTTCGTTGTAGATACTTTTTACGCCTTGGGAAGTTCTACCTTTTAGTAGTACCATCAACTTATCCACTAAGATCGTCTTCAACTCATTCAGAGCAATGGCATGCTGATCGTCCAAAGCAGTCAACAGGCTCTTCTCTTTTTCCTTCTGTACCTTATCTTTTTTCGCTCTCGCAAAAAGTTGTTTATTGATAATGATACCTTTGGTAGATGGCGGTGCCTTTAGCGAAGCATCTTTTACGTCACCTGCTTTGTCACCGAAGATCGCACGTAAGAGTTTCTCTTCGGGCGTTGGATCAGACTCCCCTTTTGGAGTAATTTTTCCAATCAAAATATCTCCTTCTTTTACCCATGCTCCTACTCTGATGATTCCATTTTCGTCCAAGTCCTTAGTAGCATCTTCACTCACGTTTGGAATATCATTGGTCAATTCTTCCTCTCCCAATTTCGTATCCCGAACATCCAACTCAAAGTGTTCGATGTGTAGAGAAGTGAAAATATCTTCTCGAACTACTCTTTCTGAAAGGACAATCGCATCCTCAAAGTTGTAGCCTTTCCAGGGCATGAAGGCAACTTTTAGGTTTTGTCCAAGTGCCAATTCTCCTTTTTCAGTAGCATAACCATCACAAAGGATCATTCCCTCTTTTACTCTATCGCCTTTTCTTACGATCGGCTTCAAGTTGATACAAGTTCCTTGGTTCGTTCTTCGGAATTTTGTCAGTTTGTAGGACTTTCTGTTGTCCTCAAAAGAGACCATTTGATCTTCATCCGATCTGTCGTAGCGAATGACTACCTCGTTGGCATCTACGTATTCTACTACTCCTTTTCCTTCGGCGTTAATCAACATTCGAGAATCCCGAGCCACTTTTCCTTCCAATCCAGTACCTACAATCGGAGATCGTGGACGCAACAGAGGAACTGCTTGACGCTGCATGTTAGACCCCATCAAGGCACGGTTCGCATCATCATTTTCTAAGAAAGGAATCAACGACGCAGAAACTCCTACAATTTGGTTAGGCGCAACGTCCATGTATTCCACTTCTTCAGGAGTGAGTACTGGAAATTCTCCGTGTTCCCTACATTTAATTCTGTCAGTTGCAAAGGCGCCTTTCTCTCCAATGGGAGTATTCGCTTGCGCAATTTTTTTGAAATCTTCTCCTTCGGCGGATAAGTATTGTGCTTTTCTGATGTCCACAACTCCGTTTTTCACCTTTCGGTAAGGCGTCTCTAAGAATCCCATTTTGTTCACTTTGGCGTGAACACAAAGTGTGGAAATCAAACCAATGTTCGGTCCTTCTGGAGTCTCGATCGTACACAACCGACCGTAGTGAGAATAGTGAACATCCCGCACCTCAAATCCTGCACGTTCTCTCGAAAGACCACCAGGCCCCAAGGCAGAGATACGACGCTTGTGGGTGATCTCCGATAGTGGGTTGGTTTGATCCAAGAACTGCGACAGTTGACTTGTTCCGAAGAAAGAATTGATAACCGACGAAAGTGTCCGCGCATTAATCAAGTCAATCGGGGTGAATACCTCGTTGTCCCGTACATTCATTCTTTCCCGAATAGTTCTAGCCATACGAGCAAGTCCTACACCGAATTGTGCATACAATTGTTCGCCCACGGTACGTACTCGACGATTGCTCAAATGGTCAATATCGTCAATCTCCGCCCGTTGGTTCATCAAGCTGACTAGGTAAGTCACGATGGATATAATATCTTCTTTGGTCAAAACCAACACATCTAAGTCAGTATCTTTTTTGAGTTTTCGGTTGATTTTATACCGACCTACTTCTCCTAGATTATATCGCTTGTCAGAGAAAAATAATTTATCAATGATACCACGAGCAGTTTCTTCATCTGGTGGGTCAGTACCTCTCAGTTGACGATAAATATATTGAACCGCTTCAATCTCAGAACTTGAAGGGTCTTTTTGTAATGTATTGTAAATGATAGAGTAATCTTCCTCAATGTCTTCTCGCTGAAGAATGATAGAATCCACACCGTCCGTATCAATGATTAGCTCAATATTTTCTTCATCCAAAACAATATCACGCTCTAGGATAATATCATTTCGCTCGATAGTCACTACTTCTCCAGTATCCTCATCCACAAAATCCTCATTCCATTTTCTCAAAACCCGAGCGGCTAGCTTTCTACCTATTGCTTTGTTGAGTGTTTTCCGATCAACTTTGACCTCCTCGGCTAAATTGAATAAGTCCAAGATGGATTTATCCGAATCATAACCAATCGCACGTAACAATGTAGTTACAGGGAACTTTTTCTTACGATCAATGTATGCGTACATTACCGTATTAATATCTGTGGCAAATTCCATCCAAGCCCCTTTGAAAGGGATGATACGCGCAGAGTATAACTTCGTACCGTTAGGGTGAAAACTTTGTCCAAAAAATACCCCAGGAGAACGGTGCAACTGAGAAACGATCACCCGCTCTGCCCCATTAATTACGAATGTACCCTTGGGAGTCATATAGGGGATATTTCCCAAAAATACATCCTGTACTATTGTTTGGAAATCCACGTGCTCTTCGTCGTTACAAGAAAGTCTGAGTTTCGCTTTCAAAGGAACACTGTAGGTCAATCCTCTTTGCTGACATTCTGGAATGTCGTACCGAGGAGGATCCACGAAGTAATCCAAGAACTCCAATACGAAAATATTTCTAGCATCCGTAATGGGAAAATTTTCTTGAAACACCCTATACAGCCCTTCGTTGGTTCTGTTTTCGGGAGTAGTTTCTAGTTGGAAAAATTCTCGGAAAGATTTGAGTTGGATTTCGAGTAGGTCAGGATATTCCGATGACAGTTGGATTTTTCCAAAGCTTTGTCGTAAATATTCTGCTGAATTCTTTAATACCGTACTTAATGCCATTTGTTGTGAGATGTTATTTGGAAACGATAAAACAAATGTCCTAATAGCAAAGGAGGTCGTTATTTTATTGTTTCATAGTTTTTGCAAATCCGTGGATATTGCAATTAAATAAATACTCGATATTTGTGAGGAATTTTTAGAATTACGAAAGATAAATGTACCCGCTATCGGATTTATCTTACTGTCAAAAAATTCCTGTAATCGCTGTCGTCTTTTGAATGAAAATTCAAAATTTGTTATTCGAAATTAAACTATCATAGAAGCTACAATAGGCTTAAACGATAATTCCTTATCGCTTAAGCCTCCGTCGTTTTCTAGTATTTTACTGTCAGGTCTCTATGAATAATCATTGAGGGATTTTGGTGAAAAATGAATATTGAGTAAAATTTCCAGAAAGACCTAAATTCTATTTTTTTGAATAAAATTCAGGAATTAATCTAGTTGAAAAATCCTACTTCAATTCCACACTTGCTCCAGCAGCCTCCAAAGCAGACTTGATAGACTCTGCCTCGTCTTTAGAAACTTTTTCTTTGATTGGCCCAGGAGCAGCATCTACTAATCCTTTTGCATCTTTCAATCCGATACCTAGTAAGTTTTTAACTTCTTTTACTACTTGTAGTTTAGTACCACCCGCTGATGTTAAGATTACATCAAACTCAGTTTGCTCAGCAGCAGCTTCTCCACCACCACCTGCGGGGCCAGCAGCTACGGCTACAGCAGCGGCTGCGGGTTCGATACCATAATCATCTTTGAGTATAGTTGCTAACTCATTAACTTCCTTAACAGTAAGGTTAACGAGTTGTTCTGCGAATTCTTTTAAATCTGCCATTTTACAGTTTTTTTTAAAATGTTTTGCAATAATTTAATATATGCGTGATTACTTGGAAGCCTTGATAATGAATAATGAAGAATTAAAAATGAATAATTCTAATAACACGTTTGGGGAAATTATTCATTCTTCATTATTAACTTTTCATTACAATTACTCTCCTCTTTCTTCTAGTGCTTTCATCAGACCCGCAAGAGTAGCACCACCTGAATTGAGCGCACTAATTACATTTTTCGCAGGAGATTGTAATAATGTGATGACATCCCCGACCAACTCTTCTTTTGATTTTAGAGAAGCAAGTGCTTTTAATTGGTCATCACCGAGATATACATCGGTATCAATGTAAGCAGCTTTCAACAAAGGTCGGTCTGCTTTTTTTCTAAATTCTTCGATCACTCTTGCGGGAGAGTTAGCAGTCTCCGTAAACATGACCGCCGTAGGTCCTTTGAGTGCATCGTAAAGTGGAGCGTATCCTTTTTCTTCAGCAGCAGATTCTAGTGCTTTTTTTGCCAAAGTATTTTTAACTACGCGCATTTCGATACCCTTTTCGTAAAGCATGCCCCGTAGCTCATTGATTTGCTCAACTGTTAGTGTAGAAGAATCGGTTAAGTAAAAGAAGGAACTATTACTAAACTTTTCCTCTAATTCCGCAATCTGATTGCTTTTTTCTTTTCTAGTCATGATTTAAAAAGTTTGTATAGTTCGATTACTTAATGGATTTCGTATCAACTTTGATTCCTGGACTCATCGTACTCGCTACCGTTACGGACTTCATGTAAGTTCCTTTAGCGGTAGATGGCTTTACTTTCTGTAAAGTACCAATCAGTTCATTGGCATTTTCTACTAGCTTCTCGGGTGAAAAAGATACCCGACCAATGGAATTATGCACTATTCCGAATTTGTCAGCCCGATAAGAAACTTTACCACCTTTTACATCCTTTACGGCAGCACCTACATTCGGAGTAACTGTTCCCGTCTTGGGGTTAGGCATTAGACCTCGCGGCCCTAAAATTCTACCGATACGCCCTACTTTTGCCATTACATTTGGCGTAGCTATCACGACGTCAACGTCAGTCCAACCACCTTGAATTTTTTGGATAAATTCATCTAGTCCTGCGTAGTCAGCACCTGCATCGTTGGCCTCTTGCTCTTTGTCAGGTGTACAAAGTACTAATACTGTTTTTGATTTTCCCGTTCCGTTGGGCAAGGATACCGTACCCCGAAGTGCTTGGTCTGCTTTTCGGGGATCAATCCCTAGTCGAACGTGGATGTCCACCGAGGCATCAAATTTTGTGGTGTTGACTTCTTTGACTAAAGTCATAGCCTCGTGAAGAGTGTAGAGCTTACTGCTATCAACTTTATCGTTGACCTTAGCTCTTTTCTTGGAAACTTTTCCCATGGTCTTTATTTTTGAGGTAGTAACGTCAGATTTATTTCTTTATCCAACTTCCTCGTTTGATAATAATTTGAATGAATGAATTTTGAATGAATGAATGGATAAAACTCTATTTGAAATTTACCACCCAAAATTCAAAATTATTTATGCTGATGGAGCTTCTTCCCAAGGGGGAGTACCACTCACCGTAAGTCCCATACTTCTCGCTGTGCCAGCAATCATTCGCATACCCGACTCCACTTTGAAAGAATTGAGATCGGGGGCTTTATTTTCAGCTATTACTTTGATCTGATCCCAAGTAACGGAACCTACTTTATTACGATTCGATTCGGGAGAGCCTTTTTTGATCTTAGCAGCTTCCATCAGCTGCACAGCAGCCGGAGGTGTTTTGATGATAAAATCAAAAGACTTGTCCTTATATACCGTAATTACTACTGGTAATACTTTACCTCTTTGATCTTCGGTTTTGGCGTTGAATCGCTTACAAAACTCCATGATATTGACCCCTTTCGCACCGAGTGCTGGTCCAACTGGAGGCGCAGGATTCGCAGCACCACCTTTCACCTGAAGTTTAATAAATCCGCCTATTTCTTTAGCCATTATGTGTCTTAATTTTGAATGATGAATTTTGAATTTTG
>JBCCJE010000047.1:0-13112 GCA_039027925.1 Bacteroidota bacterium | reverse complement strand
ATAACTTGTATTTCTTGGCAAGTTCTCCCAATGTGTTCATTTCTTTTAGTGCTTCTAACACTACTTTCACTTTGAACTCTGAATTAAAATTTCTTCAACTCATGATAGCTAATTTAGTGATTTTTTAAATTATGTTACCTGTCCAAATTTTGGGGGTAAGTCCAGATCAAATTTTCACCTCAGCATTCTCAGGTCTGAGCGCACGGACGGCTTTGCCAGTTTGCCACATCTCTGATTCTCTCAACTCTTTCAATTCTGCTTCCAACTTTTCTCGGTAATCAGCTTGACCGTTGGAATCAATAGATTTTTGGGCTTCCCTTCCGGCGGCTACTTCCTCGTATAATTCAGCAAAAACTGGCTTGACGGCATCACGGAATTTTTTCCACCAATCCAATGCTCCTCGCTGAGCGGTAGTAGAGCAATTGGCGTACATCCAGTCCATTCCGTTTTCTGCAACTAATGGATACAAGGATTGTGTGGCTTCTTCTACAGTCTCATTGAACGCTTCCGACGGTGAGTGCCCCTTGCTTCTCAACAGTTCATACTGAGCGGCAAACAAACCTTGGATCGCTCCCATCAAAGAGCCGCGCTCTCCCGTCAAATCGGAATAAACTTCTTTTTTGAAATCTGTCTCAAAAAGGTAACCCGAACCAATGCCAATGCCCAATGCGACTACTCGCTCTTTGGCTCTTCCCGTAGCGTCTTGAAAAATGGCGTAACTGGAATTCAAGCCACGGCCTTCCACAAACATTCTTCTGAGGCTCGTGCCCGAACCTTTGGGCGCAACCAAAATGACATCAATATCAGCGGGAGGAATGATGCCTGTTCGCTCCTTGTAAGTGATCGCAAATCCGTGGGAAAAGTACAATGCCTTTCCTTTGGTGAGGTGAGGTTTAACCATTTCCCAACAAGATATTTGCGCAGCGTCCGAAAGTAGGTACTGAATGACCGTTCCTCGCTTGCAGGCTTCTACGATTGGAAAAAGGGTCTCACCGGGAACAAAGCCATCAGCTACTGCTTTGTCCCAAGATTTTGAGTTCTGACGCTGCCCAACGATGACGTTGAAACCGTTGTCTCTTAAATTTAATGCTTGCCCGGGGCCTTGTACCCCATATCCAACGATGGCGATGGTCTCGTCTTTGAGTACGTATTGTGCTTTTTCTAAGGGAAATTCTTCACGTGTTGCGACGTTTTCTTCAACGCCTCCAAAATTCATTTTTGCCATGATCTTTGTTTTAGATTAAGAAATTAGAATCAAGAATTTTTCCATTGCGTCATTACTCAAGATTTCGTGATAATCTGTAATTCTTAATTCTGCATTCATAATTTTGAATTAATTATAATGTGTATTTTCGATTGATTTCAAATATGTATTCAACATCTCCATCGGTTTTACGATGGCTATTCGGCCAGAGCGAACAAATTCGTAAATCCCGATTTTTTCCAATTCTTGAAGTAAGGCTTCCGTTTCTTCTGCGTGTCCAGTTTTTTCGATTACTGTGTATTCAGGTTCTATTTCTAGGATTCTTGCATTGTGCTTTCGAATTAGTTTTTCCAAGCTATTGCCATTAGTAAACGCCGTGGTCGGAACTTTATAAAGGGCTACCTCTTGGTGGACGATTTGATCGTTGTCGTAGTAAAATGCCTTGAGAACATCTACTTGTTTATCTATTTGCGCAACGACTTTGCGGACTTGCTCTTCTCTTAATATGACGACAATGGTAAAGCGATGAATGCCTTTGATGCTTGCTTTGGAAGTGGTGAGACTTTCGATGTTGAAATGTCGTCGGGTGAATACGGAGACGATGCGGGAGAGTAGCCCTGTTTTGTTTTCGCAGAATACTGTGATGGTGAATTCTTTCATAGGTGTTAATTTATGGGTTGAGGGTTTTTGGGGATGGGATTTTTTTTTGGGAATTGCCTTTTTTGGGCAACTGCCTTTTTGGGCAACCACAAGGGTTGCCCCTACGTGAGGCGAATTTCGCTGACGGCTGCTCCGCTTGGAATCATTGGAAAAATATTTTCCTCTTTTTCGACTCTTACGTGTAGTAGATACGGCCCATCAAAATCTAGCATCGTCTGAATTGATTTTTTCAAATCTCTGGGGTTCGATACCTCGCTTCCTGCTACTCCGAATCCTTCCGCAATTTTGAGAAAATCTGGATTCTGCAAGGAGACGCTCGAATATCTTTTCTCAAAGAATAGTTGTTGCCATTGGCGAACCATACCGAGGTATTCATTGTCCAACAAAACAATTTTGACGCCCACATTCCACTGGGCACACATACCCAACTCTTGTATGGTCATCTGAAAACCACCATCGCCTACGAAGCAGACGACCTCGCGTTGGGGTTGCGCTAGCTTGGCGCCGAACGCTGCAGGAAGGCCGTATCCCATTGTACCTGCACCACCCGACGAAACCCATTGGTTGGTATTTTGAAATTCGTAGTAGCGAGCCGCCGACATTTGGTGCTGCCCAACGTCGGTTGCTACGACCGCCTGTCCCTTGGTCATATTGGAAACCATACGAACAACTTGCCCCATTTTTATTTTTCCATCAGCGTTGGCTTTTAGATCTCGCTTGATAACTTTCTCGTTTTCGATTTTTTCACACGCCCTAAATTCTCTAATCCACTTCGTGTATTTTTTCTTTTTTACCAATGGTAAAATTTTCTTTAACACGGCTTTTGCATCTCCGAGCAACGGCACGTCGGCGTGAACATTTTTGTTAATCTCTGCGGGATCAATCTCTACGTGGATTACCTTGGCTTGCTTGGCATATTTCTGCAAGTTTCCTGTTACACGATCATCGAACCGCATCCCGATAGCCATCAAAACATCGCATTCGTTGGTCTTCACATTTGGTCCGTAATTACCGTGCATCCCTAGCATACCCATGTGCAGAGGATGTGCATTCGGAATACTAGACAATCCGTGAATGGTACATCCCAGCGGAATACCCGTTTTTTCCACAAAGGTTTTAAATTCTTTTTGGGCGTGTGCGATTTGAATGCCGTGCCCTGCGAGGATAAAGGGTTTCTTCGCCTTGTTGATGAGGTCGGCGGCCGCTTTCAGGGCTGATCTTTCTATTTTGGGAGTAGGGTGATAGGATCGAACGGTTGGATTTTTTTGATAGGAAAAATTCACTTCCCCAAACTGTGCATCCTTCGTGATGTCAATGACTACTGGCCCTGGTCTTCCTGAGTTAGCGATGTAAAATGCCTTCGCAAAGACGGCTGGAATTTCTTCCGCATTGGTAATTTGGTAATTCCATTTTGTTACCGAAGTTGTACATCCGATCACATCTATTTCTTGAAAAGCATCCGACCCGAGCACATGACTAAACACCTGTCCCGTGATGCACACTAGCGGCGTAGAATCCATCAAAGCATCACCTAGTCCCGTAATCAAATTCGTTGCTCCCGGCCCAGAAGTTGCCATGCAAACACCCACTTTTCTAGTGACTCGGGCGTAGCCCTGTGCAGCGTGAATAGCGCCTTGCTCGTGTCGTGGCAAAATATGTTGTAATCTATCCTGATAGTGATATAGGGCATCATAGACGGGCATGATGGCACCACCGGGATAACCGAATATGGTATCAACATTTTCCTCCAACAGGCATTTTAAGACTGCCTCAGCTCCCGTAGTTTTTACGGGGCGAGATGCCTTTATTTCGCTTGCCCTTGGGGTCGTTGATTTTTTTTGTATCTGATTCATTGCTTTTCTTTTAACGAATTTTAAATTGTAGAGCCACGAGGCATTGTGTTTTTTTAGCACTCATCGGTGACGCAGCCTTCACTTGCCGAGGAGACCGTCGCTGCGTACCTTCTTAGCATACCCGTTTTGGCTCTTGAAGGCAAGGGTTGCCATGTGGCTCTTCTCTCTGCGATTGCCTCATTTGACAAAGCGACGTCGAGTCGGTTGTTGACGGCATCAATCGTGATTTGATCGCCATCTTGTAACAATCCAATTACGCCACCTACCTGAGCTTCGGGGGTAACGTGACCAACGACGAACCCATGTGTGCCGCCGGAGAATCTAGCATCCGTAATTAAGGCAACGGAATTTCCTAGCCCAGCCCCCATGATTGCGGAGGTTGGTTTTAACATCTCGGGCATACCTGGTCCACCTTTAGGCCCGATGTAACGGATGACAATAACCTCTCCCGAATTGATTTTTCCTCCGACGATGGCTTCGTTGGCTGCTGCTTCCGAATTAAAAACTCTAGCAGTACCAGAGAAAACTTCTCCTTCTTTTCCCGTAATTTTTGCTACTGCTCCCTCCGTAGCAATGTTGCCGTACAGGATTTGTAAATGTCCTGTTGGCTTTACGGGTTGAGTGAATGGCTTAATGACTTTTTGATTAGAAATTAGCGAGGGAACTTCCGCAAGATTCTCCGCTAGGGTCTTGCCAGTTACCGTCAAGCAGTCGCCGTGTAACATTCCTTTTTCGAATAATAACTTCATCACGGCGGGAATACCACCTACTTTGTGTAAGTCTTCCATGACGTACTGACCGCTCGGCTTGAGGTCTGCTAAAAAAGGAGTCTTATCACTTATCCTTTGAAAATCGTCAATGGTTATATCCACGTTGACGGCTTTTGCCATAGCGATAATGTGCAAAACGGCATTGGTTGAGCCGCCCAGTATCATAATCAGGGTGATCGCATTTTCGAATGCCTTCTTGGTCATGATGTCCCGTGGGAGTATATTTTTTTCCATCAAATTTTTAATGGCTATTCCTATGCGTTTGCATTCCTCCTGTTTATCTGGACTGGCGGCAGGGTTAGAAGAATTATAAGGTAGGCTCATGCCCATCGCTTCGATGGCCGATGCCATCGTATTGGCGGTGTACATTCCTCCGCAAGCCCCGGGGCCAGGACACGCCTTTTGGATCACACTTCGATAATCTTCTTCGGTAATCGTTCCAGCTACTTTTTTTCCTAATGCTTCAAACGCAGAAACGATGTCTAACTTCTGACCTTTGTGACAGCCGGGTTGAATGGTGCCTCCGTAAACCAAGATAGCAGGCCTGTTTAACCTTCCCAACGCCATCATTGCTCCGGGCATATTTTTATCACATCCGACAACTGCGACAACTGCGTCGTACCACTGGGCGGAGGCTACGGTCTCTATCGAATCGGCAATGATGTCACGGGAAGGAAGTGAAAACCTCATTCCGTCCGTTCCCATCGAAATGGCATCGCTCACGCCGATGGTATGAAAAATCAAACCAATCAAATCTGATTCAGCAACGCCTTTTTTGATGTCCTTGGCCAGATCGTTCAAGTGCATGTTGCAGGGGTTGCCTTCCCATCCGATACTAGCGATTCCGACTTGGGCTTTCTTCAAATCTTCGTGGGTCAAACCAATAGCGTGTAGCATGGCTTGCGCGGCTGGCTGGGTAGGATCTTGAGTGACCCGCTGGCTGTATTTGTTGAGTTTCGTTTCAGTCATAAGTATCCAAATGTATTGGGTATTCTATTTTTTACGGAATTTTTAAAAATGAGTTTTACAATGGGTATTTTTTCGAAAAACTATTTAAGGCACTAATTATCAAAAACTTTGTACACTCCTAATTGCTTTTCAAAACTTTTTCAGCGTGTCTGCCTCTACCAAAAAAAGCCTTTCCGAATGTTCGGAAAGGCTTTTTTTGAAAATGTATTTATTTTGTTACATCAAACAACGCCTTTCCTGAAATCGCTAATGACGACGACAGTAATAATAATGACGCTAATAATAATGATGTGATTCAGCATGAATTATATTTTTTTAATGAGGGACTAAGATGAAAGACTTTTCTCGGACTTGCAATTTTTTGGGAAAGAAAGATGATAGAATTGAGTATTTGGGTAGAAAATATATTTGGTTTTTTACGATGAGGAGAAGGGGAGGTTTTTGAGTTTAAAATTCAAAAGCCTGCCATACCACTTCGTTGGGGATGGGGGCTTGTAGGGTTACTCGCTCATCGGTGACGGGATGACGAAAAGCTAGTTGCCACGCGTGGAGATGAATTGACCGATCTTTATTGCTTCTTTTGAATCCATATTTGTCGTCGCCTTTGATTGGACAATTGATGGCAGCCAATTGTGCTCTGATTTGATGATGCCTTCCTGTCATCAAATCAATTTTTAGCAAATGATAATTGTCAATAGCACTAATCACCTCGTATTGGAGTTCTGCTTTTTTTGAATATTTTACTTCCTCCTTCGTAGCGAACGAACGATTCTGTTTTTGATTTTTTCTCAAAAAATGAACAAGGTGTCCCGTGGGTTCAGGTGGATGGTTTTTTACAACGGCGAGATACGTTTTTTGAATACTGCGATTTTGGAATTGTGCATTCAAATGCGCTAGTGACTTTTTGTTTTTTGCTAACAATACAATTCCGGAAGCGGGACGATCCAAGCGATGAACTAAATGCAGCTTTGACTTGGTGTAAATCTCTGCCAAATCCACAAGTGATTTGTCGCCCGTTTTGTCTGCTTGACAAGCTAGCCCCGAAGGTTTGTTGAGACCTATTAGTTGATTATTCTTATAAATGATCTGATCGCTGATTGACATTTTTTTCTTTTTTTAGATTCCCATTATTTCTTGTACGATTAATCCATTTTTCATCCTTGGCTCAAACCACGTTGACTTCGGGGGCATTACTCCGCCTTGGTCGGCGGTGGTCAGCAGATCAGACATTTGGGCAGGGTACAAACAAAATCCTACCCTCGACTCCGATTTGAGGGTTTTCGTTCTGATGGCTTCTAAGCCTTCCGTGCCACTCACGTATTTGATACGAGTATCGGTTTTAACATCGGCAATGCCCAAAATATTTTTCAATACATAAATGTCCAACAATCTGGAGTCTAGTAGAATTTCTTGATCTTTGTACTTGTCCAAAACCGCTTTTCTCCACTTGAGTAAAAACCATTCTTTATTCAAAAACATGACGATTTCGTGTTTTTGCTGAGGCTTCATCGGCGTATCTACAATTGTAATTTCGAATACCTGCGACAGTTGTGCCATGAACTGCGTGAGGGTTACATCTCCCGAAGCATCTACCACCCTGTTGTAATCGTATATCTCCAACTGATCTTCCGCAAAGAAAGCGGTTAGTAAATTTTCGAAAGGATTTGCTTTCTTTTTCTTTTTGGTACGGGTGTATAACAATGCACTTGCGGCGCAACGATGATGTCCGTCAGCGATGTAAGTTTCTGGAATTTTTTTGGCAAACAGTTGTTGAATTTTTTCTATTCGATTACCATCGGCGACCTCCCAAAGCGTATGGTGTTGATCCTCGGATTCAAAGTGTATAGTGTAAAAAGGTACGCTCTCTTGCATAATGGTATGGAGCATATTGCTTAACTTTTTCACCTTCGGATGTATCAGCAGAACGGGCTTTACGATTGCCTTTCGATTCATTAGGAGATACATTTGGCGTTGTTCAGTTGCGGCCAAAGTGTTCTCGTGCTTCTTTATTTTTTTATCTAAATAATCATTGATGTCGGCACTAGCGATGATGCCCGTATGCGTTCTGTGGGGCGTTTGGATGTGGTAGATATAAATGGACTCCTGCGATGCCTTGTTAAAAAAACCACTTTTGCGATAGGCTATGTATTCCTCCTTGACTGTACCAAAAAAAGAATCGCTAGATGCAATGTAGTCAGTATTAGGATAGACCGCCTGAAAAGGTCGAATTATCATGGATGGGCTAATCTGTTTTTTTAATCGCCGTTATTTTGTGACGAGGGTTTTAAATGGTATTGATTTGAGGGGGCAATTTACGCAAATTCTTTTCGCCAAAAGCAGGAATGGAAGGATTTGAGAGGAGAGTAAAAAAACAATGTAATTACAAAAGGTCATAAAATAGAAGATCCCGAACTTTTATGTTATAAAATTCGGGATCGTTCCTTTTTATTCAACCTTAAAACTATACTCTTTTATTTTATCATATTAATAAATGATCGGGTAAACCAGTTGGAGTCTGCTTTGACCAAAGTATCCAACATGGAATCTGCTTTGTTGGAAAATAGCTTGATGTCTTTGACTACTTTGCAAAATTCATCGGAGGCTTCACAGTTGCCTTGCACGGCGGATATTTGATCCAAAACTTTTAGGACTGGTTCTAGTTCTTTTTTCTTTCTTTGGACTACGATTTTTTTCACGACTTCCCACATGTCTTTTTCCGCTACAAAAAACTCCTTGCGTTCGCCCGGTACTAATTTTTTATACACCAATCCCCAATCCATCAAAGATCGAATATTCATGTTGGTATTTCCCATAGAAATATTCAATTTCTCTTTGATGTCCATCGCACACAGCGGATCGGGCGTGATTAACAAGAGTGCATGAATCTGCGCCATCGTTCGGTTGATACCCCAACTCGAACCTAGCGTGCCCCATGATTGTATGAATCGTTCTTTTCCCTCTTTTAATTCCATTTTTATATTTTTTAGGCGGATGTAATTAGATTAATTTTGGATGCCTTTTTTGAAGTTTAAGAGTATGTCTAAATTTTAACTTCCTGAAAACCAACATTTTATGAACTTGACTTCAAATTCACGCACTCATGTATCTCGATATAATCGTTTATGAATTTATCGTCAAAACCATAAACTGTTGATTTTCAGTTCGTTAAAATTTTAGACATACTCTAAGTTGAATCGAATCTTGTGTTTTCAAAATTCAAGAACTTTCTCGTAAAACTTTTTGAAGTGTTCTTCGCTTCCTTAATCACGAACTTCTTATTCTTTCAAAATTTTCTGAAAATTAAAACTTTCGAAAGGTAAATCAAATAAATCCTCGGATTGTTTAAAAAAGTAGCATAAAAAATATCAGCCCCCCGCAATACTCCGCATAATCTCGGCACAAACGATGGCACCGTAAGTTCCGATTGCATAACCCAGCACTGCCATCAAAACCCCTACGGGTGCTAGGGAGGTACTAAACGCCGAGGCGACTACGGGCGCACTCGCTGCCCCTCCGACGTTGGCTTGGCTGCCTACCGCTACGTAGAAGAAGGGTGCTTTGATGATTTTTGCAGTTATCAATAAAACCGTTACGTGGACTAGCATCCAAATAATTCCGATGGCAAATAATCCGAGATTTTTATACACTTCTCCTAAGTTCATTTTCATACCAATGGTAGCGACTAAGATGTAGATAAAAATAGATCCCCAAGTGGAGGCACCTACTCCTTCTAATTTTCTAGCCTTGGTAAATGACAACGCTAAACCAATCGTGGTAGAAATGACGATTAGCCAAAAGAAATGGCTCATTAAAGAATTCAATCGCATGGACGCCAAGGTATCTTTAAATTTTCCCATAAAAGGAGTCAGATTGTCGGCACCGTAATGAGAAATGGCTACGCCCCCAAATGCAAACGCCATCATCACAAACAAGGTCGTCGTCGTGGGCATCTGCGCAATCGTAGCTCGATAGTCCGCTACTGATTTTTTCAAATCTTCAATGGCTGAACTATCCGCTTGTAACCAGCCATCTACCTTCTTAGAAATATTGGCACCGTAGAGCAAGAAGCCCATCCAAATATTGGCTACCACTACATCTACAATGATCATGGTGGGGAAAATGGGAGCATCTTCTACTTCGTAAATAATTGCCATCGCATTTTGATTGGCGCCTCCTCCAATCCAACTTCCCGCAACGGTGGAAAGCCCTCGCCATACTTGATCGGATGATGCGGGGATGAGATCAGGAAATAAATTCAACACCACCGCCAGAGCGATAGGGCCACCAATGATGATACCTAAGGTGGCCGCAAAAAACATCACAATGGCTCTCCATCCCAAGTTTACGATTCCTTTCAGGTCAATACTCAAACATAACAAAATCAAACTGGCGGGGAGTAAATACCTCGAAGCAACGTAGTATAGCTGAGAGTGTCCCTCAAATTTTTCAGTTCCCGTTATGCCTTCGTCTTTGATCCATTGTTGGATTTCGGAAAAAGACATGCCATCGCTAGGCAAGCTAAGTCCCTGAGAGGTGAGGTAAGGAATTAGATCATTATCATACCAATGAGCAGCAATGAATCCCAAAGGGTAATGTAACAATGCTGGTACAAAATAACATAGCAAAAGGGCAGGTACGTAGGTGTAGAATTTTTTCCAACCCGGTGAGTCCAAATGGGAAGTATGAAAAACGACTGCAAGCACAGTCAAGAGAATACCAAGCACAACAGCGTCGCTCGTAAATAACGGTTCCATAATTTTCGTTTCGTTTCTCTGAAAAATTTAAGGATTAAAGATAGGAAAAAGTTGTTATTGAACAATTGCTAATCCGAGTGGGCGTAAAAAATAAACCCGTTGTGCAGACTTACACAACGGGCTTTGGTATGGACAACGATCAAAATTGTCTATCTCACTTTCACTAGGCGTTTTGTTTTTTGACCATAATCGGTTTGTATTCTACAGGAGTAATGTCCTGCTGCCAGATTGTGACTTTCCATTTGTATCTGATGTGTCCCCGCTGTGAATTGTTGACTGGTCAGTACTTTTACTTCGCTGCCGATGGCATCAAAGACACTAATTTTCACCCACCCAGATTTCACCGTAAATTCAATAGTCGTATGATCTGTAAATGGATTGGGAAAGATACCTAGCACTAGCGCTCCTGTTTTTAATATTTCGTCCGTAGGAGTAATGTTATCGCAAGTACTTAAAATGGGTAAATGCTGAAAATCATCGAATAACAAGTCTTTTACAATCTGCTCCTCCACGCCAAACCAGTCCATTAAAACTGTTCCGTAAACGGATCGAAAATCGTATTGCATCGGAACGCCATCTTGCACGCCTGCATCAGGAGAAATTTCGGGATTGTCACCAATGACTACGGGATGTACACAAGCACCAAATAACATCATGGGGGCAGCCGTACCGTGATCGGTTCCGAAACTATTATTGGATCGGATGCGTCTGCCAAATTCGGAGTAGGTCATGCCCAGTACTCTCTGTTCTACTCCCAGTAATTTTAGATCATCTTGAAATGCACAAATGGCTTCGGACAGTTCTCGCAACAGATCTGCGTGTATCCCCAAAGTGGTATCGGTTTCATCTACCTGAATAGCGTGGGTATCAAATCCTCCGATGGATACGACGTACACTTTGGTTTTTAGTCCTCCCGCAATCAGTCTGGCTACCACTTTTAATTTATTTGCAAGTGTATTGTTATTATCATATTTGTTAGAAAGATTAGCCCCGTTGTCATTAGCACTTTGGATAGAATCATTGTAAGCGTTCGTTTGAACGATGGTATCCACGAGAAACTGAATTTGGTCGCCGTGGCAGGAATCTGGCAGGTCGCCATTGATTGGTGTGGCTAGTGCGGTTAGATTTTCGGGATCAGCCAACGCCGTACTAAAGTTGCCTCCCACTCCCTCGCAAGTAGGTGAAACCTGTGAGCCAACGGTAATAGCGAAAGGATCAGGATAATCGCCGTTGGGGTAGCCATTGGGATAGTCTGCGTGAGTGAGGTTAAAAAATCGTCCTAGCCAGCCCGTAGTCAAAATCTGGTCAGCATCGGAGCCAGAAGTCCAAATATCAATGGAGCGAAAGTGGGAGCGATTTTGATTTGGGTAGGCCACGCCTTGAATTACGGCTAACTTACCATCATCGTGAACATTCTTCAACTCTTGCATCACGGGGTGCAATCCGATAGTGTCCGTCATGTCCAAAATGGAATTTTCTGGAACTAAGACATTTGATCGCACTTGTGCAAGGTTGGCATATTGATCCTTGGGAATGAGCATATTAAGTCCGTCATTTCCCCCTGTCAACTCAATGAGTACCAATATGCGATCACTATCGGTGTTCAAAACTTCAAAAAATGGATTGTCCAAAGCGGACACCTTGACCCCTCCTAACAAAACTGGAACAGATGCTGCGGAACTTCTTTTTATAAAGGTTCTTCTCTTCATAAGGACTTTGACTTTTATTTTTTTACTATAAACTTTAGGAAATGAGAAGTGAGAAAAGAGGTACACGCTCATTTGGCTGACTTAGTTTTTCTCTGATCTCCATTCGAAAAGGTTACGGTAGGTTATTTTTTTCAAGAAATTTTCAATGCCTACATCAGGTAGAATTCTGGCATTTTGAGCATCGTGCCAATTAAGGCTTTCAGCTTATTTTCAACGGCTTCTTCGAGATCTTGACTTCCAGAAATGTAGGTTAGGTATTCTACCTGCCATTCAAAATCTGGCAATCCGGGAATCAAAATATCTTTTAAAGTAGTTAGCTGCTCCTGTGAGATAGGGTACACAAAAAAGATACTCGCCAATTCGTGAATCAAATCATTGGGGTCGGCAGGATTATCCAAGGTAGCTGCCAAAGCCAAAACATCTAATTCGATTCTGAAACCCAAGATGTTAAATCCTACCAAAAGTTTATCCGTCAATCGGCTTCTTACGGGAAGCGTTACGGCGTTCATCCAAATCTTGTAAAACTGTGGAGCTTGATAAAATGCTTTCCATCCCGCTACGTTGGGATGATTAAAAATCACCATCTCCAAATCTTGCGTATCCACAAATAAGTCTGCCATCGTGCGATACTGTCGGTTATAATTTTCGGATAAATCCAACTCGAAAACATTGACCATTTTAAAGAGAAAATCTAACGGATGGGAAATCATACAACCCCTAATGGCTTCCTCGTAAAAATGCTCACTCGACAAAAGTGCCATCAAAGCGGGCTTCACATTGTAACTATCAGCAATCAACATTTGGGACATCGGCTCAATAATGTTCACTTCTATATCGCTATGAATATCAGACCCTACGAACCAACGGTATAATTTTCTACAAATAAATCTTGCGACTTCGTCTTGTTGAAAAATTATATCAATCACCGCTTTGTATTCCTCCTCTCCCTGATCCGTAATTATCATGTTATTAAATCTGTGGGATAATTGCTTGTCCCCCGTATCGTGCCGGTTGGGAATAAAACTAGACTGCACCAAAGTCAAGTCACTAAAGTCAACGTGCCGCCATCCAGTCAACACACGAGCGATAGCTACGACGTCATCTTCGGTGTAGTTGGTATAATCTCCAGGGCCAGCGGCATCTCCTTTTCCAATGGTAAAAAGTTCTAACAATTCTCTTGCGTAGTTCTCATT
>JBCCJE010000046.1:0-13121 GCA_039027925.1 Bacteroidota bacterium | reverse complement strand
TGAATGCGGGTGATGAATGGACAGCAGTAAAAAAAGTTATCTCAATTAATATTGTTTATTTTGATTTAGGCAGAGGTAAAGACTACATCTATAAAGGTGAAACTAAATTTTTTGGCCTACACCACCAAGATGAATTGGAGTTATCTAATGCTCAAAAAAAGTTATTCAAGAAAGAAAAAGTAAAAGACTTATATCCAGAGGTGTACTTAATTAAGGTGAATAATTTTGATGGTATGGCAAAAAACACACTTGACGAGTGGATTTACTTTTTGAAGAATAGCGAAATAAAAAAATCTTTTACTGCAAAAGGATTGAAAGAGGCAGAAGAAGTTTTGAAAGTAGCTAATATGGAAGATGAAGAAAGACGAGAATATCAGCGATTCGGAGAGGTGCTTTCTGATAGGGCAAGTCAAGCATTGAGCATAAAAATGGAAATTGAAATGGCGGTTCACAAAGAAAGGAAATCAAAGGAGGAAGCCATAGCAAAAGAAAGAGAAGCAAGAGAAAGAGTCATAGAGAAAGGTATCACAGCTATGCTAAAAAGTACAAATTTATCTGACGAAGAAATTGCGAATGCGTTGGGCGTAGATGTCCAAAAAGTAGAATCAATTCGAGAAAAAATAAAATAGAAAGAAGCTGAAAAGATAACCAAATAAAAAGCTTCGTCCCAAGTAAATAACGTTCGTTGGCTGGAGTAAGATTTTCCCATAAAAAAAATTGGGGACGGATTACTTTTTTTCAAAAGTTCCGTCCCCAATTATTTTAGAAAAAATAAATCAGTTCATTAAAATTAAGACCCTACTCCGATCTCATGGTGATATAATTTGCAGTAGCTATGTTAGCGTCTTTTCCGAAATCTATTTCAAAAACGTACGCAAAATCACAGGGTAATTTTTTAGGGAAAGTAATATTTAGTCCGCTGGCATTTTGCGTCCAAGCTATCTTCTCTTGACTACCCAGCATCTTCACATTTTCTACGTCCCAATCACAATGCTTCGAACCTTTCACTAGAGATTTAACGGTGGTTTTCCCATCTTCTGGAAGTGCCATCACGATAGCGTACAATTTTCCGTTGTTGGTCGTGAATCTAATATCTTCGGGTACGAAAGCGTCTTGTTTTTTAGTTTCCGAAAAATACCCTTCTTCAGATTCTGTGGGGCCTTCACCAAATGTTTTCCAACATCGGCTGCCGTAAATTGCCGCTCCGTTCACATCTAACCATTTTCCAATCGAAAGCAAAATGTCCGCTTGGTCGGCGGGAATTGTTCCGTCCGCTTTAGGGCCCACGTTAAGTAGCATTGTCCCGTTTTTGCTCACGATGTCAATCAAATCATCTACAAGGGTATTGGCGTCTTTTGAAATCCAATTGGTCACGTGTCCCCACGAATTTTTGCCGATGGAAGTATCAGTCTGCCAAGTGTGTTTTTTGATACCTGCCATTTTTCCTCTTTCCAAATCATACACTATCGTACCTTCTGGAAAAGATGGGTACTTGTGGTTTTTATCTTGGATGACGACATCGAGTCCTCTTTCCAAACCTTTGTTATAGTAGTAGGCGGCCAACTTGGGATGGTATTCCTTGAACTCTGGACTGTCCCAGTAGAAATCAAACCATAAAATATCTGGATTATAACTGTCAATTAAGTCGGTCGTCCGATCCCACCATCTTTTCTTGAACGCTTCGGAAACGGGTTGTTTCAGGTCTTTTCCTTTGCTACTGTATAAATCAGCGTACTGCGGATCTACGGTATCGAAATGATCTTTTTTGTTGTAAAACGACCAGTTAAAAGCATAATGACTAGAGGCACCCATAATAAGCCCTTGGTTTCTACCTTCTTTAAATAGTTCACCGAGGATGTCTCTCTTGGGACCCATGTCTTTGGCATTCCACCGCGTAGTGTTAGAGGCATACATAGCGAAACCATCGTGGTGATCAGCTACGGGGATGACGTACTTTGCGCCTGATTTTTTGAATAAACTGATCCAAGTCTTTGGATCAAACTTTTCTGCCTTGAACATCGGTACAAAGTCCTTGTAGCCGAACTCTTTTTGATCGCCGTACTTCTCTTTGTGATGCGTAAAAACTTTGGTGGGTCCTTCGTGCTGTAATTCCAACGTTGCAGAAAAATTAGCGGAATCCATATACATCAATCGAGGATACCACTCACTCCCAAAAGCCGGAACAGAATAGACGCCCCAATGAATAAAAATTCCAAACTTGGCATCAGAGTACCAATCTGGAATTTTGTACTGCGCAAGGGATTCCCAGTTGGGTTCGTATTTTTTGGTGGAGGAAGCCATAGTATTGACCACGGCTTTATCTTCATTTTTTGAAATCTTACACGAAGTCATCGCAAAAGCTACTATTCCTGTAAGTAAAAAAAGGTTAAAAATTTTTGAATATCTCATCATCTATAATTTTTCAGAATTTTCAGTCATATAGTTTAGCCAAAGATTGAAACTTAAAATTTACGGGTATGCCATAAAAGAGTATCTATCTAGTACAAATGATTTGTAATCAATGTGTAACACCAAATACCAATTCCTTGTTGGGATATTGGGCACGAAAGTCGGCAGCGTTGGCTTCATTAATCTTGGTATTCCAAAGAAAAATCTTTTTGAGTTTTTCTAGCGAGGAAATAATCGGGAGTACTTCGGGAGAAACGTCGGTTTGGTAAAGATTTAGCGACTCTAGTTTTTTTAAGGCAGTTAGTTTTTGAATACCCTCATCCGATATTGGATTATCACTTAGTTTTAGTCGTTGTAGATTTTCTAAGCCTTGCAAAGCGGTAAGGTCATTATTGTCTAGCTTTTGTCCAGTCAAGTTCAACCACACCACTTGAGAAGCAATGGGTTCTAGCATTTTTAGTCTTTCTAAATTATTGGTATTTACATCCGTAGGAGCATCACGCATGGTGACTTCTACCATTTGGTAATCGCCCACCAAAGGACGAACAACAAAACCCAATTGACCGAGTTGTTTTATTTTTTCTAAAATCAATGTATTGTCAAAATTTACTTTTGCAACAGTTTTTTGCAGATTTAGCTTGTTGGAAAAGACGGGACGCATCTCCTGTGCACCGTTGATTTCTGCTACCTTTTTATCAAAAGTAATAGCTGCTTTTTTTATCCACCATTCTACAATTTTAAATTCCTCTTCGGTCAGCGGTGTTTTCCCATCGGGTGGCATAAACTCCTCATTTTCCTGCGGTAAGGTAATTCTTCGGTACATTTCACTTTCCTCCAAATTGCCAGCCACTAGGATTGGCCCGTGTTGCCCTCCTCGCAAAAGATATTCGGGGGTATCCATTCGGAGTTGGCCTTTTTGTTTGCCTTGGTTGTGACAGCTTACGCATTTCTTCTCAAGGATGGGCTGCACCAGATGCTGGAAAACAAACGCAGAATCAACGGAAGTCGGTGGCGGTAATTTTTCCTCCTGCTGTTTCCAAGGAGCATACTCGGTGAGGTAGGTAGATCCGTGAGTAAGATTGCCTCCGTTGTGACCAGCTACTGTCAATACTATCATTAAGACGCTTTGGCTAATGAGCGCCGCTTGCGCCGTAGAATTTACTTTTAAATAATAACAAACAAATCCCAAAACGGCTACCCCAATTCCCAACCATTGATGCCACCACAGCGTACTCGGATCGTAGTCGCCGCTAAACGACAAAAGATACCCTAACAATGCTGCTCCAACTGCACTTACACTTCCGAGTAAAAGAGCAAAGGGAATCGCTACGGTGATTTTTTCGTAGGCTTTCCACCGCGAAGCTACTTCCATCATAAATGCCAAAATCAATATTCCAATTGGTAGATGCACGACCAAAGGATGAAACCGCCCCAAAAATGTGATAAAGGTATCCATACGAAAAAATGCTTTTTAAATTCTTTCCAATTTGACGGGTGGAGTCTGATAGGCGTTCCATTGACACACGTAAAGATTTTTGTCATTATCCACGCAGACATCGTGCCCGTGACAAAATACTTTTTCCTTACCCTGCGCCTGATACATCTGTTGTAATTTACCATCTCGATAGACGGGTGCTTCTCCTCCTGGATTGGAAACGACTCGATTATTTTTATCCAAGATAGTAATAAAACCCGTATTGCGTTGCCAGCCTTTTCCCTCACGGGTCGTGGACCAACATACACCAGCGTAAATATTTTCTCCATCCAAAACGGGACGACAAACAAATGCTCCCGGCAGATGTACCGTTTTGAGGTATTTCCCCTCCAAAGTAAAATACTTAAAAGCGTGCTCACTCCGAGAGGTAACGACCAAAACGGGGTTGTCAGGATTGCGGCTATCAATGGCAATACCGTGGGCGTTGCTCAAATTATAATTTTTATCAGCATTTTTTCTTCCCCCAAAATGTCGGACGTACTGACCATTTTGATTGTACTGAATAATATAATCGGAGCCGTAACCATCTGCTACGTAAAAATCTCCATTGGGGGCTACTGCCACTTCGGTAGGCATAAAGGGCTCATCGGCTTTGTAAATCCCGATGGTTTTAGGATGACCAATATTAAAAATCACTTTTCCATCATTGGTCATTTTTATGACTTGTCCAGCTTGCTTGTGCCACTTGGCATTTTTATCTTGAAACCATCCACAATCTACGACGAACAGATTATCTGCGCCTCCATCCTCACTTAACGTCAACCCGTGTCCTCCTGGGAATTGCGTCCCCCAAGCGTCCAATAATTTTCCTGATTTATCAAAAATCAAAATATTGTTTTTCACATTGTCGCCTACCATAATCAACCTACCTTTGCTATCCATCACCATCTCGTGACAATTGAAAAGTGGGGTAAACTGTGGGCTAATCTTCGCCCAATCTTTGATCACCTTGTACCGAAAATCTCCGTGCCCGATGATGAGATCATCTGACGATTTTTCTTTTTTTAAGATATGAAATCCGAAACTAGAGGTTGCGGAAAGGCCAATCGTAGTGACAGTTGAGTTTTTTAAAAAAGTTCTTCGTTTCATTTTGAACATGTTGTTAACATTAAAATCTTTCTTTTGAACCCCTAAATCCTCCCGAATACTCGGGAGGACTTTACGAAAAGACTTCCTGAATTAATAAGTTTGCTTATCATGATTTGGCTTTTTGCAAAATGCACTCTACCGATTTTTTAGCACACTGCAAAAGTCCTCCCGAGTATTCGGGAGGATTTAGGGGTTCTGCGCTCGGGAATTTATCTAATTTATCTCTGATATTTCAGGAAATTTTAAAATCCAATTCATCTTGTCCCCCATTTTCACCTTCTCAAAAACACCTCCCTAAATCTCCCAGAAGTAAAAATGTAAGTGCCTTGTTGTAAATTGTGAATATTTAAAATACCATTTGGCGGAATCGTACCCTCCATCGTAACGCTACCCAGAAGATCGTAAATAATAAAATGATGTTGATTCCCATTTTTGATGTTTAAAATTTCGCTCGCAGGATTGGGGAAAATCTCCAACGCATCTTCATCGGATAAATCTTTATTGGAAGTAGCGAAGTCGGTGATAGTTGTTGATGTTGTTGCGAGGATGTTACTTGGATCAGCCGTTGGAAAAAGTTGAGCTGTCAAAGTGTAGGTTTCGCCCGTTTGAATGGGATTGGTCAATGGGAGTTCGTACACCTTTCTTCCGTAACCTGCCAAGGCGGTAGTTGTGGTGGAAGCGATGATATTTCCCATATTATCTTTGAGTTCGATAAGGATAGCTCGATCAATACTTGCCTTATATTCGACTTTTGGGAAAACTATGTTGGTAGCCAAATCGTAACTCGGCGTAGCGTAGAAATCCAAACTCGGATCAAAGGGCATCACCAACTCGTTTGAGCCACTTCCGTTGGTTTCCACAATTTTAAAGTCATCGGCGAATCCCTCCTCTCCTGCTTGGGCGAAAAAATAAAACTTCACGTTAGCGTTGCTACCCGTCGTGAAATCAAAAGCGTACTCGGTATATTCGGCATCCGTAACGTCAACACCTCCAAGGAATACTTCTGCACCGTGATTTTCTTTTACCCCAAAAGTCACTACGCCCGAAATGGCTTTGGCAAAACACGATAACGTGTACGTAGTGTTAGGTTGCAGGGATAAAACTTGCTCGGGTGCACCCGCCCCTACGATGTGAACGGCGTAGTTGCCGCTGTGTACATTGTCCGAAACTACCGCTCTAGGATTACCTCCCCAGCCTACCCAACCTTCAAAATTACCCGTCTCGAATCCACCGTTGACGATGAGTTCCTCCTCCTGCAAAGGCTCGTCCACATCCAACAAATAGTAGGAGCGTACCCAATCGTAGTAAGTGGTATTTCGATCATCATCGTTCAAATCTTCGACGGATGGTGGCGGCACCCAATCGTAAGTTTCCGTGACCATATTCATAAACATTGGTCGGGAAAATGGTTCAGGATTCGTTGCCGTACTCGGCAGGATGGTATGCTTTTTTTCGCCATCAATATAAAAATCTATCTCGTTGGCATTTTTCCAAAAACAGCCATAGGTATGAAAATCATCAGAAACGTGTGCGCCCACGGGAGAGTCGCCTCCTACCGAATGCCACACCTCCTGCTCCCCACATTCTTTGTGGATATAGTGGGTATTGGATTTCATGTGCGTTTCGAAGGCTGGAAAAGGAGCACCGCTACCCACAGCTTCAATGATGTCCAGCTCGGTGATGTTATTGGGGCATTCAGCATCGGCGTTACCACCCATCCATCTATTTTTCATCCAAAAAGTAGAGGACATGGGAATCCGAGAAGCCTTCATTTTTACTTCATAAAATCCGTAATGGGCTTGGTCGCTTTTGGAAACGACTGCTCCGCCCGCCATGGTGTAGGTAGATTGATTACCGCTCCACGGACTCGTGTAAATAGAATCCTGAGCGAGTTTGTAGTTTTTAATTTGTAATTGACCATCTTGGATGCTGATAGCGTCAGGCATAAAAATCGCAGGTGGTCGTCCTACCCAGTAGGGATGCTGGGAATGCCATTTGGATTGGTCGAGTTCCGTTCCTTCAAATTCATCAGAAAAGGAAGCATTGATGACCCACCGTTCTCCTTCTTGCGGAGCGGGAATTTGTCCGAGCAGTTGAACGCTGAGAAAAAGTAACAATATGTTTACAAAAGTTGATTTCATTTTTATTTTTTTTATTAGGTTCAAACAAACTACGCCAAAACATCCTTCACTACGTGACCATGCACATCCGTCAGTCGGTATCTTCTTCCTTGGTGTTTAAAGGTCAATCGCTCGTGGTCAATGCCCATTAAGTGCAACATCGTTGCGTGAAAATCGTGGACGTGAACGGGGTCTTTAGCAATGTTATAACTAAAATCGTCCGTCTCTCCGTAAGTAAATCCAGCTTTTACGCCGGCACCTGCCATCCACATCGTAAAGCATCGGGGATGGTGATCCCGACCGTAATTGTCTTTAGTCAGCTTCCCCTGCGAGTAAGCCGTACGCCCAAATTCTCCTCCCCAAATCACGAGGGTATCCTCCAAAAGTCCCCGCTGTTTCAAGTCCTTGATGAGGGCGGCAGTCGCTTGATCGGTTTTTTTACATTGATTTTTAATCGCTCCCGGCAGGAACAAATGATTATCCCAACCTTGATGGTACAACTGTACGAACTTCACATCTTGCTCTAAGAGCTTTCTAGCCAACAAACAATTTGCGGCGTACGTCCCGGGGTCTCGGCTATCTTCTCCGTACATTTCAAAAATATGATCGGGTTCTTTGGAGAGGTCAGTTACCTCTGGTACAGAAGTCTGCATACGGTAAGCCATCTCGTATTGTTGAATCCGATTATTCACTTCGGGGTCGTTGTAAGTGTCTTGTTGGAATTGGTTGAGTTGGTTAAGATAATCGAGCATTTCTCGACGATCATTGCCATCGTACCCCTCGGGATTATTTAGAAAAAGTACGGGGTCTTTTCCTGACCTAAATTGTACGCCTTGGTGGTGAGAAGGTAAAAATCCGTTGCCCCAAAGTCGAGCGTACAGCGGTTGTCCCCCCGCATTTTTGGAAACTAAAACAATGAAGCTGGGCAGGTTTTCATTATCAGAACCCAGCCCGTAACTTAGCCATGCCCCCATCGAAGGTCGCCCCGCAAGCTGGTGTCCCGATTGAAAAAAAGTAATCGCAGGATCGTGATTGATCTGCTCGGTGTACATGGATTTGATAAAGCACAAATCATCAACCACCGCTGATGTGTAAGGCATCAACTCACTCACCCACGCTCTGGATTTTCCGTATTGGTCAAATTTAAACAGGGAAGCCGTCACGGGCAATGCGCTCTGCCCCGCACTCATCCCTGTTAGTCGTTGCCCCTTCCGTACCGAGTCGGGCAGGTCTTGACCGTGCATTTTTTCTAGCTGGGGTTTGTAGTCAAACAAATCCATCTGCGAGGGTCCCCCACTCATAAAAAGGTAAACGATCCGCTTGGCTTTGGGTAAAAAATGAGGCAACCCCGAAAGTCCACCTTTTCCGTTGGTTGGAGAAATGGGCGAAATTGGACGTTTGACAGTATTCGCCAACAAACGATTCCCCATCAGGCTACCTAGTGCCATCGCTCCTAATCCAAGAGAAGTTTTAGTTAAAAACTCCCTCCGATCTATTTTCTTTTGAAATTCAAAAATGTCTTTATTCATATTCTGACTTTGTGCTGAAAAAGGTTAGTTAACCTTACCTTTTTTTCATCATATTGAATTTATCATCTTTTGCGTAAAAAAATAAGAGACTTCAATTTTGTAAATAAGTTGTTACGAATGTCTGCTATTAGAAAAATGTCGTCCCTCTAGGATTTTTAAAATATGTAATTGAATTGTTATTTCTACCGATGCCCGGCTGGCAGGTTTCGTCCCTGGCACTTTTTCTTTTTCTTTGAGTGAATATATGTGATGATAAATAAGGCTTCATTAAAATCATCATTTATCGTCCCAATAGCTTTTAAAACACTCATCATCCATAATTAGGGGTGTACAAAGTTTTTCAGTTCGGATATTTCTTTGCTAGTGATGAGTTCAATTTTGAAAAACGGGGTCGGTACTACGTACCTTATGTTGATCTATCATTATATTTTTCTACAAACAGATTCGGTCTTACAGACCTTTAATGTGCTGCGATCGAAATAGGCCTATAATGCCGACTCCGTTTGTAGAAAATAGTCAATTGCAGTTGTACTAAAGGTACGTAGTACTGACCCCGTTAGTCTGAGTTCGCTATTCAATACCAACAAAAAATACTTTTCCCAAAACTTCAAAAAACTTTGTGCACCCCTAATTCTAAATTCATAATTCTAAATTCATAATTCTCCTTCATCGTTTTATAATCGTCGCATCCGCATTCAAAATCGTACTCGCCACAACGGCATTAGCAGCAATTTTCTCGGGTGGCAATTGTTCATCAATCTGGTAATCCCCCGTTTGTAGCCAGCCTTTCATCTTTGCTGGAAATCGTTTAAACTTTTGTAGTTGAGATTGCTGTAACGCTACCAAAGTATTGATTTCATTTTCGGAAGGTACTCTCCCCGTCAGTTTTTTGAAAGCACTCGAAATAGCCAAAGATACATTTTCGGTTCGTGCCATCTGTTCGCCCAAAACCTTAGCTGCTTCCACGTAAGTAGGATCATTGAGTAAGACGAGGGCTTGCAGCGGCGTACTCGTTTTTTGCCTTTCCACGGTACACACACTTCGGTTCGGAGCATCAAAAGTCCCTTGCGTGGGAAGTGGCACGGTTCGTTTCCAAAAAGTGTAAAGACTTCTTCGGTACAAATTTTCGCCTTGATCTCTTTCGTATTCTGTTCCGTTAATTTTCCAAAGTCCTTTGGGTTGATAAGGTTTCACACTCTGTCCACCTACTTTTTCTACGAGCAAGTCACTCGCTGCCAATACATTATCCCGCATCATCTCGGCGGTCAACCGTACGCTCGGTCCTCGCCATAACAATATATTTTCAACATCAACTGCTGCCATTTCATTTTTAATCTTCGAGGACTGCTGGTAAGTATTAGACATCACAATTGTCTTTAACAATGCTTTTACATCCCATCCCGAACTTTGAAATTCGAGGGCTAACCAATCCAATAATTTTGGATGAGAAGGCAACTCGCCTTGATTGCCGAAGTCGTTGGAGGTTTTCACTAATCCTCTGCCGAATAGCTGCAACCAAAAGCGGTTAACCGCCACTCTTGCGGTTAACGGATGATCGGGATGAAATAACCATTGCGCTAATCCTAATCTGTTTTTAGGAAAATCTTCGGGGAACGGCAGCACCGCCTCAATCGTGGAAGGAAAGACAGCTTCCCCGTGGGCATCGTACTGTCCTCTTTCCAAGAGGTAGGCTTGCCGAGGAGTTTTCATTTCCTCCATGACCATTACTTCGGGGATGGAATCTTGGGTAGCATTTTGTTTTTTTCTCAGTAGCGCAAGACTATCTTTTGCGGCGTTGTGCTGTTGATCTTGAGCGAAAAAATAATCTTGTAACCATTCTTTTTCCCGTTGAGTAAATCCTATTTTACATTTCTCTAAAAAATCCACAAATCCTTGGTAATCAGCAACTTGTAAAACTTCCAACGCCGTCAACTCCTTTTCAAAAACCATGATTTCATCTACGGTGGCACCTCTAGCTCCCACACCTCGCCAACGGGCACCCACCTGCAATCCCGGTTCAGGTCTGTCGTTATCAAATTGAAATAAAATGTCCTTAAAGAGATGATCGGTTTGGACTTCCGTTGCTAGCAGTTTTCCATCCAAATAAGTTTTTAAACCCTTGGCTTTTCCAGAACCGTCGTAGGTCATCATCAAATGAATCCACTCTTCACGGGGAGGATTTTCCGCATACTGAACAATAGCATTATAAGGCGCGGTGTGTGCCATCATCACCTCCAAGCGGTCATCTTTTAAGGCTAAATGGTACCCCCGAAAATTGTGTAAGGCTGCTCCTACTCCTTTGTGAAACAGTACGCCATCTTTTAAATCTTGGGGCAACTTCACCCATAATCCAACGGAGAATGGCGTAGCCTTATCGAATACTCCCACCTGCCCAAAGTCTATCCAAGCATCTCCATCCAACCGTAATCCTTTGCCTTTTTTTCCTTCGGTAAAATTCGCTACGAGCGAGGCTGGTTTGGCAAATTGTTGATTGAGCTTCCCTCGTTGCTGTGGATTTTTACGATTTGTAAATTGTTTGTTGGAAAAATCAAAATGGGCAGTAAGTCCATCTGGATATTTTTTATTGGTAAGTTGTAACAATGCTTTTTCATTGTGCAACCATTGCTTAAATTGCTTTGCCTTTTCAATTCTGATTTGATCAATTTTGGTATTTTGGGTATCAATTTTTTGATCTAAAAATGCAATGATCGCTTCTACCTCCTCCGAAGGGAGCATCAGGGTTGGACCGGGCGTGGCGTTATTCCAAGAGATTTGTCCAGCCTCATTGACATTATTGAAAAAACTGAATACCTCAAAATATTCTTTCTGTGAAATAGGATCGTACTTGTGATCGTGGCAACGAGCGCACTCCAACGTCAAACCGAGATAAGCCGTTCCTAAAGTATTCGCTCGGTCGGCAACGTACTCCACCCGAAACTCTTCGTCCACAACACCTCCTTCCATATTTTGCTGATGATTACGATTGAATCCCGTTGCTAAAATTTGGTCTTTGGTAGCATTCGGCAGCAGGTCTCCAGCCAGCTGATAAATGGTAAACGTATCGTAAGGCATATTCTCCTGAAAGGCCTGAATCACCCAATCTCGCCACGGAGACATATCCCGATAGCGATCCACCGTGTAGCCGTGGGTGTCTGCGTAGCGGGCGATGTCCATCCAAATGGTTGCCATTCGCTCGGCGTAGGCTGGCTTTTGTAACAATTGATCTACAACTTTTTCGTAAGCAGTAGGAGATTCATCGTTGAGGAAACTCTCGATTTCTTCCAAGGTTGGGGGAAGTCCAGTCAAATCAAAAGTTACTCGTCGGAGTAGAGTCTCCTTGTCCGCTTTTTCGGAAGGTGTCCAACCTTTATCTTCTAATTTTTTTAAAACAAAATTATCAATGGGATTTTGAATCCAATTCTTTCGCTGGACTCTTGGAGGTCGGTGTTTTTCGGGTTTGAGAAATGCCCAATGCGGTTTGTACGCAGCACCATCTTCTATCCATTTTATCAAAACTGCTTTTTCGTAATCCGTTAAAATCAAATTAGATTCGGGTGGCGGCATGACCAAGTTTTCATCGTCGGTCAGTAAGCGGTGGAACATTTCACTATTTTCTAAATTCCCCGCAACGATGGCAAATTTTCCGGGAGATTCGGGTAGTTCAGCGGTAGCTCCCGCAAAATCGTTGAGCCGCAAGCCTGCTTCTAATTTGTTTTTATCGTTGCCGTGGCAGGCGAAGCAGCGGTCGGAGAGAATAGGTTTGACGTGGATGTTGTAATCAAGTTGATCGGGTAGGTCGGCGTAGGCTACGGCAATAGGTTCTGGTAAATCTGGACCACAGGATACCAAAAGCAGGACACCAAAAAATAATAGGAAGATGCTTTGTTTTTTCATTGTAAAACACTTCGTTCAGAATTGCCAGTACAAAAGATACCTAAGAATATGTCTAAATTTTTACTTGGACGCTGACTATTTTAATTTTAATTCACGGGGTAATTTCAAAATTACCCCGTGAAAATTATGCTAATTCTTCAAAGCCCAGTTGGCTTCAATTACTTTTTCCAGATGTGGATATTTTTCATCCGTCTCCGCCAATTCTTCTCTCGTTGCTTTTAATCTTTTTTTCAAATCGCTGACCACCTCGGCGTACTGGGGATTATTGATTTCGTTGCTTACTTCTTCGGGATCATTTTTCAAATCATAAAACTCCCACGCTTTGGGCGTTGATTCGATTTTGTAAGAACCATCTTCGAGCCACCACATGGTTCCCGTTCCATTTTTTTCTGGATCGTAATGCTCCCCGTAGTAGTAGATGAGTTTGTAATCATTCGTTCGGATACCGAGGTGGGCAGGAACATCGTGGTGCACCAAGTGCATCCAATACCGATAGTAGGTTTCTTCGCGCCAGTTTTCGGGTTTTTTCCCTTCCATCACCGTAGCGAAACTTTTCCCTTGCATATAGTCAGGAACTTTTCCCCC